>CAZAMT010000135.1:0-10417 GCA_964486145.1 uncultured Bacteroidales bacterium | reverse complement strand
CTTTATCTCCAGGTTTTCGGGAGAAAACATATGATGAACACACGCCTGGTGCTACATTCATGAATTTTCCTTTGGAACGGTCCCATGGCGGGGTGGCGATACGAATGTTGAGCATGATAATATTCCCCTCCGCCGGGTGATTTGCCATTGAATAAGCCCTGAATGTTTCTTCGGAATTTTTAATTTTTAAATCCCATAAATTGAATTTATCCCATTCATCTTTAAATTCATCTTCAACGTCAATGTCATTTTTGAAATCACATTCATATTTTGGCACGTCAATTTGGATGTAGCCTCCTGATCTGAAGTCCAGGGTTTCTCCTTCGGGAAGTTTAACTACAAATTCTTTGATAAAAGTGGCCACATTTCTGTTTGAAACTACTTCGCATTCCCATTTTTTAATTCCCATGACCTCTTCAGGAACCTTGATGACCATATCGCTGCGAATTTTCACCTGGCATCCCAGTCTCCAGTTGTTTTGTTGCTCTTTTCGGGTAAAATATCCTGTTTCGGTAGGCAGTATGGAACCACCTCCTTCAAGCACCTGGCATTTGCACATGGCACATGTACCGCCTCCGCCGCAGGCTGATGGAAGATAAATATCCTGAGCCGAGAGGGTTGAAAGCACAGTTCCACCGGGATTTACTTCCATTTCGGTTTCATTTACCTGCAATTTAACCGTTCCCTGCGGTGTCAGTTTTTTGCGTGCAAACAACAAAATACCAACAAGTGTAAGGATAATAAGCAGGAATGCTGCTATACTAATTGCGATAACGCCTATCTGCGAAGTCAACAGAATCATTTCCTATAAAATTTATATTATAATTTAATACCCATAAAACTCATAAACGCGATGCCCATCAATCCGGTGATGATAAATGTAATGCCCAGACCTCTTAACGGAGCTGGTACATTTGAATACCTGATTTTTTCTCTGATTGCTGCGATACCAACAATAGCAAGAAACCAACCTACTCCGGATCCGAGGCCGAACGAAGTTGCTTCGGCAAGCGAATTATATGCTCTTTCCTGCATAAATAATGATCCGCCAAGGATGGCACAGTTAACAGCAATCAATGGTAGAAAAATTCCCAGTGATGAATACAATGCAGGGGAGAATTTTTCAATCACCATTTCCACAAGCTGCACCATGGAGGCAATTACCGCGATAAACATAATGAAAGAAAGAAAACCAAGATTAACATCAGCCAGAGCAGGACTGATCCACATCAATGCTCCTTCTTTCAGAATATAATTCTCAATAAGGTAATTCACCGGAACTGTTATACCCAGAACAAAAATGACTGCAAATCCGAGGCCTACAGATGTTTTTACAGTTTTTGATACCGCAAGATATGAACACATACCCAGAAAATATGCGAAAATCATGTTATCAATGAAGATGGACTTAACAAATATGTTAACTAAACTTTCCATGATGTTTTTCTATTAATTTTCTTCAATCAATTCTTTGTTCCTGCTTCGTTGCACCCAAATGATAATACCAACTGTAATAAGCGCCATGGGAGGTAAAATCATAAGGCCATTGTCTACATAACCGAAATTGTAAAATCCATCCGGTACTACCTGGTATCCCCAAACGGTTCCTGCGCCAAATAACTCCCTGAAAAATGCTACAACGATCAAAATGATACCGTATCCGGCGGCGTTTCCAATACCATCGAGGAAAGCCGGCCAGGGTTTGTTTCCAAGAGCAAATGCCTCCAGACGTCCCATGATGATACAATTGGTAATAATCAGTCCCACAAATACGGATAATTGCTTACTCACATCATAGGCAAATGCCTTTAGTACCTGGTCAACAAGAATAACCAATGATGCAATGATGGTTAACTGAACAATTATCCTGATGCGGGGGGGTATAAGTTTGCGAAAAATTGAAACTACCACATTTGAGATGGCCATTACTGCAACAACGGACAGCGCCATCACAAAGGATGGTTCGAGCTTTACAGTAACGGCCAGTGCTGAACAAATACCAAGCACTTGCACGGTAATCGGGTTACTTTTATTCAAAGGCTCCCGTAGAAGCCTCAAATTTTTTGAAGAAAGCAAAGGTTCTTTTTCGCTGCTCATATCTTATTTTCTTTTAAGTTCAAAAAATTGCTGGTAATCACGGAGTCCTTCACGAATCATATCTTCCAGACCCTCTGAGGTAATTGTGCCACCAGAAACACCATCAACGGCGTACTTATCAGCAGGGTCGGCACCTCCTTTAACAACATCCACGGCAACATATTCATTGTCACGATAAATAAGTTTACCTTTAAACTGGCCTTCAAACCATGTTTCCTTTATTTCGGCACCCAATCCCGGCGTTTCCGATTTATGGTCAAAGTCAGCACCGTAAATTTCATTGAAATCTTCACTTAATGATACATATCCCCATATCGGCCCCCACAGACCTTTTCCTCTTAACGGAAATACATAATATTTATTTCCATTCTCTTTTTCAATTTCATATACCGGTAATTCCCGTTTTTCTTCCAGTGTTTCAATTTCGCTGGTAACCGATGTACGATCCACGGATTTCATATCAACATACTGGGCCATAAATTTGCCAAACGGGCTTTCTACTTTTTCTGCAAGTTTAACTTCCAGATTATTAATTTGCTCCATTTTGAACAATTCTTTTTTCATATCGACAGAAAAAGCGTTCATTCCTTCAATTTTTTCGCCATCGGTACTGATCACGTAGCTGTCAACAATATATTTGTTATATAAGTCTTCAATATTTCCCTCCGAAGGGTCAATATTGGCTGCCGAAAGGATGTTTTGCATTTTTTCTGTTCGCTCATTCTTCTTTTGCAATGGTTGAAGCTGCATAGCGGCAAATGATAGTATCATTGCTACAACGAAAACCATCACCGTTGCAAAAACAAATATGTAAGTGTTACTAAAATTTCTCATATCTCATCGGATTACAGCATTTACAATTCTTTTACTCACGCTACCTGCCTCGCTCTTTTTAACCTGCGTTTAATATTTGCTTCCAGCACGTAGTGGTCAATGAGCGGGGCAAATACATTCATTAATAAAATCGCCAGCATCACACCTTCCGGATATGCCGGATTAAGCACGCGGATTAATATCGCCAGAAAACCAACCAAAAATCCGTAGATGTATTTTCCTTTCAATGTTTGTGAAGCGGTTACCGGGTCGGTTGCCATAAAAACAGCACCAAAGGCAAAACCTCCAATAATGAGGTGTTGCCACGCGGGTATCGCCATTAATGGATTAACAGCAAACGCATTCAATATGGCTCCCATTGTTAACCCGCCAATGAAAACAGACAACATAATTCTCCAGCTACCAATGCCGGTAAAAAATAAGATAATTGCACCGAGGAGAATTGCTGCAGCGGAAGTTTCACCGATGGAGCCCGGAATAGTTCCAAGAAACATTTCGGATGCAGTATACGTTTCCCCGATTCCATTTAAAAAAACTTCTTTTCCTTCTGCTGCCTGGCCAAGGATAGTGGAACCGGTATATCCATCAACAACGTTCGGAGAATTTAAACCCGATACCCATACCTGATCGCCGGACATTTCACCCGGATAAGCGAAGAATAAAAAGGCTCTGGCGGTTAAGGCCGGATTTAAAATGTTCATTCCTGTACCTCCAAAAACTTCTTTCCCAATGATAACGGCGAAGGCCGTTGCCACCGCAACCATCCATAACGGCACATCCGGAGGTGAAATAAGTGGTATCAGCATTCCGGTAACAAGATATCCTTCATTTACCTCGTGTCCGCGAATCTGGGCAAACATAAATTCAAGTCCCAGACCGGTGACATATGATACGATGACGATTGGAATCACTTTGATAAAGCCGTAAACGAACATTTCCCAAAATGTACCTTCCTGTCCGGTAGCCATAAAATGATGATAACCCACATTCCACATTCCAAATAGCAGGGCTGGAATAAGCGACATTACAACCAGTGACATGGTCCTTTTCATATCAATGCTGTCACGAATATGGGCGCCACGTTCCGTTACCTTGTTTGGTACAAATAAAAATGTTTCAAATGCATCAAAGGTGGAATGCAGCTTTTCAAATTTCCCGCCTTTCTCAAAATTTGGCTTTATTTTGTCAATATATCTTCTTAATGCTTTCATCAATTATAAACTAAGGTATTCTGATGTTATTTTAACTCATTTCTCTTCTTATCATTTCCAAACCAGAACGTAATATCTGCTGCACCTGTATTTTCGAAGTACATACAAACTCGCATAAAGCAAAATCTTCTTCCACCACTTCATAGATGCCCAGTTGCTCCATCTGATCGATATCTTCAACCAGTATGGATTTTAAAAGTTGAACCGGATAAATATCCATAGGGCAAACTTTTTCGTACTGCCCTGTCATTACGAAAGCCCGCTCTCCACCATGATAATTTGTGTCAACGCGATATTCTTTATTTGGACTTAGCCATGAGAAAAAGGCTCTCGAGTTACTGTATTTGTCAAAGCCGGGTTTGGCCCAACCAATGAATTCGTAATGGTTGCCTTCCGGAATAATTGTGATTTGTGAATCGTAGAATCCCAGATACCCATTGGATGAAATTTTGGTGCCTGACAGTACATTGCCTGAAATGTACCTGTTAAAACCATCGGTTACATTCCCTTCAACCATTTTTTTTATACAGGTTCCTTTGATTGTTTTGTAATATCTCGGATTCAGCACTTCTGAACCTGCAAGTGCAACGATTGTTGATGCATCATAGATTCCCTGGTTGAAAAGCCTTCCGATGATAACCACATCCTGCGGTTTTACCGTCCAAATGATGTCTCCTTTATTGATTGGATCAACGTGGTGAATTTGCACACCTACATTTCCGGCAGGATGCTTCCCCTGAAACCGGTTTTGTTGGACATTTTGAGCATTGGCAAATGCTTTTGCCGGAGGAAATTCATCATTAATTCCCAAATGAATTTTTCCCTTGGTTAATTTTTTTAATGCATTTATGCCTATCTGAAATTCAATTTCCTGATCCTGCATGATAAAATCATAGTCAGGTCCCAAAGGTGCAGAGTCAAAGGCTGAAATAAAAATGGATTTCGGCTCATCCTCAGGATTTGCCACGACACCATAAGGACGTTGACGTATTGCAGGCCAGATGCCACTTTTCAGGAGATTGTCAATAATTTCTTCACGAGAAAGTGTTGTCGGATCACTTTTCATAAATTGCTCATATTCCTGCTTGTCATCCGGTTCAACAACAACTTCCATTATTCTTCTTCTTTCTCCCCTGTTAATCGCGGATACTTTGCCACTGACAGGTGATGTATACAATACCTTTTGATTGTTTTTATCAAAAAATAAAGGGGAACCGGCTTTGACTTTATCATCAACTTTAACAGTGAGTTTCGGTGTTAAACCACTAAAATCAGTGGGCTTTAAGGCAAAAGTGTCTCTCATATCCGTTTTTTCGAATATCTTCTCAGCTTTACCCTTCAGTTTTATGTCAAGCCCCCTTTTTATTTTTATTACTTTTGACATGATATAAGCCAGCATTAAAAATTTAGGTCACAAAAATAACTAAAAATAGTGTCTATCCAACAAGAAAATACAGTTGCTATTTATTTAGAAATATGGAAATTATAAAACTCAAAATTTAATTATATTCATTCTTAGTTATTTGTATGTATCAATATGTTAAATGACAAAAAGTTCCAAATCAAAAATTTTTTTAAAATGAAACTTATTTATAATAATAAGATAATAACATCTTTAATTGTTATTTTTATAACACTAATTTTCCAGGATTGTTTAAGCAAAGAGCAAAACTTTTATGATTTATCCGTTTATGAAGATAATATATTTTCAGAGGATATTCATACCGTGACCATAAAAAGGGCTGAATGGGAATTATCGTATCCCATCATTAATTTAAATTCCGCCGAGAAACTAATTTTGGAATTTGATGATTTTAGTCCGAATATTAAATCCTATCGATACAAAATTATTCATTGCAATGCTTCATGGGAGCCATCGAATCTACTTTATTCGGATTATATGGATGGTTTTCCGGAAAACCCAATTGATGATTACGAATACTCAATAAATACTTTTTTTGAATACATTCACTACTTTCTTGAATTGCCAAATGATGACATGCAGTTTAAACTGGCAGGTAATTTCGTGATTCTGGTTTACGAGAATGATGAAACTCAACCTGTTTTGACAAAGCGTTTTTTTGTGGTACATCCAATGGCTTCCGTTGAGGCAGAAATCAGGAGACCTGTTCATCCGGGATATTCGGATACACATCAACATGTTTATTTCAATGTAGCATTGAACAATATTTCCACTGTGAGCCCGATGACTGATATTTTTGCCAGTGTTTATCAGAATGGAAGGTGGGATTACTGGAAATACGATATTATGCCAAGATTTATCAGGGACAATACATTGCTATTTGACTGGGAGGAAGAATTGTATTTTTTTGGTATGCGTGAATTTTTCACGTTTGATGTTAAAAGTTTTAAATTTCACACAAAAGAGGTGGAAGTAATTGATTATCAAAAACCCTACTACCATGTATATCTTAAACCTGATAAACTTTCAAGCTTTCATCCCTATTTCTACAATGAGGACATCAATGGTAAGTTTTTGATAAAAAATGATTTGGGTAGAACAAATGCCACGGATGCGGATTACATGTACACGTACTTTTCTGTCCCGGCTGATGCACCATTCCCGGATGGTGATATTTATGTGACGGGTGCTTTTGCACATTGGAAATACCTGCCTGAATATCAGCTCACGTATAATTACCAAAACCAGGCTTATGAGAATCGTGTATTATTGAAACAAGGGTATTACAATTATGATTATGTGTTTGTTGGAGCGAATATAGATAACCGGTTTACTTACCTGGAACCAAGTTTTTATGAAACAGAAAATGATTATATCATATGCATATACCAAAAGAATCAAAACCTGCTTGTTGATGAATTGATTGGAATTCAGGTTATAAATGCAATGAAAAGATAGTCATCATCATTAACGTGCAACGTTCCCGGAAAATGGCTTGTTTTGCTGTGTTCTGTGCCTCTGGCCTGTCCAAACAGTTGGACATTTGACATGATGCAGAAACCTTAATAAGCTGACTATCAGTAGAATTGACTATAGGCCGTGTTGGGCTCTCGTGCATTTATATCAAGGAATGTAAGTAATTTGCTGAATCTTTTAATCCATTTCGTCTCAATATATCTAATATTTGGAATTCATCTAAATCAGGGTTTGTTCGGTTTAAAACCATTTCTTTAAATGCATCAATTGCAATGCTTTGATTCAAGTCAATTGTATCAGTTATAAAATCATCAGCGCTCTTGGCTGTTAGGCCAAAATTACTCAAATATTCTTTCGGAAAGTCTTTTAAATTATTTGTAACTATTGTATTTGCATTTATGAGTCCGGTCTAAAAAGCCACCTTACCCCTAAATCCCCTAAAGGGGACTTCTTCAAACTGCTGATTTTTAGCTGTTCCCCTTTAGGGGTTAGGGGTGAAAACAACAAAAATCAGCAGTTTGAAGGCTTTTTAGACCAAACCCATTTATTTTTATTGCAGCAGCTAATACATGACGATCTTTTGGATCGGGTAATTGCAATCCCTCAATTAAGGACTCATAATTTTCAACTAAACCATCTGGAAATGCCATATTTGCTTTTCTAACTCTTTTATCTGCCACATCCTGTGAAACACCCTTGCGCAGCATGACATCTATCCATTCATCAAATATATGCTTGCTCCATTTTGGAGTAAATAAATCATAATGAGCAAACCAAAATAATAAATCCCGGATATCAATTGGATATATTACATTCGTATCCAAAACACATATAAAACGAACACTATGCATCATATAATCCGGTTTCTTCGTCAGACTTCATTATCTCGATTAAAAGACGTTTCTGTTCAGCTTTCATTTTCTTTTTATAATTTATAACATCTTCATATCGTATTCGTCTGTGTTTACCAACTTTTCTAAAAGCTATCTTACCTTCTTCTAATAATTTTACTAAATGAGGTCTTGAACAACCTAAAAGTTCTGCAGCTGCCTGTGTAGTCATCTCCGCAGCAATCGGTACTATTGAAATAGGTTTACCCTTACTTGTTTCTTTTAAAATTTTCGCCAATAACTTTAAGGCAATCAACGGAATTTTTATTTTTTCTTTATTTTCTTCAATTTCAATTTCAGGATTTTCCGAATGTAATTGATCTATCATTGAAGCTAAGGCATCATACGACTCCATTGCCGTTCTTTGCTCTTGTTTGGAGGGTCTTTTTATGTCCCCAATATAATTCATAGCTATTGGTTTTATTTGTACTATGCAAATATAAACGAAATATTCGAAACATTGTTTCGTTTACTTCGAATTTTTCAGCATGGAGCCATAAAGTTTATAAAGGGAAAACTTCTTCATTTTGCCTTGGATGTATTTAAAATTTGTGATCATACCTGAAATTTGGCACTCTTTTCAGTCATGGTAGTGCTTGCTCCGCTGAAGCTATGCGAAAGCGCAGTGTGCCTCAGTTATTATCTCAGATAACTTGTCCGACATCTGGCTCCGGTTTATCGGAGGTCTGTTTCATGTATGTACATTTTTGTACCAGAAATTATGTGAGTTATGTCGGCTTATGAAAATTACTTCTTTTTTGTTAGCTCAAAATGAGCCGGTTACCAATTCTTTTCGGCGAAACCTCATTGATTAATCTCTGGAAAACAATAATTCCCGGAGCTGTTTTGTCTTTATAACACTTAATTTTTATTTTCCTTCATGTAAGGGTTTCAGTTGAAAGTCAGCTTTTCGAAAAATGCTACTCCCGGCATTAAAAAAGGCGAATTCGTGAACTGCCCCGATGGATAGCTGTTAAACAAAAAGTGATGCCAGAAGAGAGAATCCCAATCCACAAAAAGCAATAATCGACTCCATCACCGTCCAGGAGCGAAGCGTCTGCTTTTCATCCATTCCAAAATATTTACTTACCAGCCAGAAACCGCTGTCGTTAACATGAGACAGAAGGGTAGCGCCGGATGCAATGGATATAACAATCAAAGCCATTTCAGGTGCGTTTAGCTCAAATACAGGCAATACGGATGCAATAATTCCCGCGGAAGTAATCATTGCCACCGTTGCTGAGCCCTGGGTTACCCTAACAACTGCTGAAAGAAGCCAGGCAAGAAGAATTGGAGGCAACGCGGAATCCGCAAATGATTCAGCCATGATCGTGCCGATGCCGCTGTCAACCAACACCTGTTTGAGCACACCCCCTGCACCTGTTATTAAGATGATAATGCCTGCCGGACCAAGTGCTTTGGTGCTTAATTCCAGAACTTTTTGTCGTGACATGCCCCTCTTTATACATAAAAACCAAATAGCCAGCAAAGTAGCAATAATCAATGCAGAAAAAGGGTGGCCGATGAAAATCAGAATATCGGCGATAATGGATGGCGAAATAAGTTCGGTTTTTATGCCCATATCTGTAAATGTGCTTATCAGTATGAGCAGTAACGGCATGGCAATCAGAATGGCGATGAGCCTGAACGAGGGTAACGTATTGGTTTCATTGGTTGATACAGCATCAGGATCAAACAGATCTTTTGGAGGTTGAAGATCGATTTTTTTGGATATGTATTTTCCGAATACCGGTCCGGCAATGACAGCAGTTGGAAAGCCCAGAATAAAACCAAAAAAGATAACCCAGCCCAAATCGGCCTCAATGATGTCTGCAACGGCAATGGGTCCAGGTGTGGGGGGGATGAAGCTATGCGTCACAGCCAGTCCGGCCAGCAATGGAATGCCATAAAACAACAAAGATCGTTTTGTATCACGTGAGAGTGCATATAAAATAGGAGCAAGAATGATCAATCCTACATCCAAAAAAACCGGTATGGCAACTACAAATCCGGTAATTACCATTGCCCAGGGCGCTCTGTCTTTTCCGAATTTTTTGATTAGTGAATGAGCCAGCGATTCCGCTCCTCCCGAGCTTTCAAGCATTTGACCAAAAATAGCTCCCAATCCAACTACGGTCGCTACAAAACCAAGCGTTCCCCCCATTCCTTTTTCAATGGTTTTAAGGATCCCATTCAATGGCATACCGGCAAGTACTCCAACCAAAATGGAAGTAATTAATAGCGAAATAAAGGCACTGATTTTAAATTTAAGTACCATTAAGAGGAGAATGGTAACGGCAGTGATAACGATGAATAGAATGTATGCAGTTGACATAGTTTTTGAAAGTTTAACTTTGTTTCAAAAATAGGAATAATTCTGTTTGGAAAAGTTATGGAAATTTAATTTGGTTAAAAGGAAGAACAAGGATAACACCCAAATTGAGCGATTATTCCCTTCGGTCATGAGCTAAAGGTTCCGCTCAACG
>CAZAMT010000134.1:0-10432 GCA_964486145.1 uncultured Bacteroidales bacterium | reverse complement strand
TGCTTGCTCCGCTGAAGCTATGCGAAAGCGCAGTGTGCCTCAGTAATAAATCAGAGATGGTCTGTTTCTTTGAGGAACCAATATATGATGATGTGTGTTGATTGAACAACTTCTTTTGGTGAAATGCTAAAGCTTTTCTTTTTTACTTCGCCACTCATGGTTTCCTGCACCATCAGACTGTTCATTGAATTGTCAATCACTATATTTTCACGCACCCCGTAATTAATTTTGTGAATTTTTGCCAAATACTGATCTGTATTTTTTGCTATAAGCTCCGCCTTTTTCTTTGCATCTTCAATGGCAGATGTTATCAGTTGGTTGTTCACCGAATCTTGTTTTGCGAGTGACAATTCGTAGTTTATTGAAATTTCAGCATCAGCTTCTGATTTATTTATGGAATTGATAATCGTATTTACCATTTCATTGTCATTTTGAAATTTCAAATCAATCCACAATTTAGCGTTGAAACCTACATATTTGCGTTCGCCGTTCACGTAATTATAATGTTTGTCCACCTGGAAATTTTCCGAATCAATATAGTCCTCACTGATTCCCTGATCTTTCAAAAAGTCTTTAATGTCCGTTGCTTTTTTTTCAAGGTTACCAATAGCAATGGTATATTCCGGATGAATGGATGACAAGGCAATGTTAATGGTTGTTACATCGGGGATAACCCGGATACTGGCCTGACCAAGCACTGTGAGCACCGACATTGACTGGGCAAACAATGCCATGGATATGGTAACAAGCAAGCAGGAGATAATTATTTTTTTCATGGTTTGTTTTGATAAAGGAATGTTCATGGTCATAAATGCACATTTATCCAAACTTGTATTTCTTTTTCACATCCCGGATAACATGCCAGGTGCACTGCAGGCCTTTTGGAAACTCAACCCAGTCGCCTTCTTCAAATTCAATGCTGTTTCCGGTTTCATCGGTAACTTTCACTTTACCTTCAAGAATATAGCATGTTTCTTTATCTTCATAAAACCACGGAAAAACAGATGCTTCTTTTTCCCAGGTTCCCCAATGTTCTGCTGTACGTATTTCGTCTTGTGTTGGTTTTTTTATTTTCATAATGTATGGAGGTTATCATTTTAGCATAATCTGTCCGCCGGTTACAGGAATTGCCTGGCCGGTTTCATATTTTTGCTGAATAATATAATAAATGGCAGCCATCACATCTTCCACGCGGCAGCCACGCTTAAGCGGAACCTGTGCTTCGTAATGTTTTTTTACATCATCAATGTTTTTAGCTCCCGGCACCTTACCCGCATTGAGATATTGCACAAACAAACCGGTTTTTGGATCGGACCACAGCGGACCCTCAAAGAAATTTCCCGGACAAATGGAATTTACCTTTACGCGGTAAGGCACCAATTCAAGGGCAAATGACTGCGTCAGCCCCACTCCACCGAATTTTCCTCCTGCATATGCAAAGTTCTTGTTGCTTCCTTTCAGCCCGGATTTTGAATTAATCTGAATGATATCGGAAAAATAGTTTTCTTTATACGCAGCCTGTATTTTAAGAATCTCAGCAGCGTACTTCGCACAAATGAAATATCCCTGGTAATTTATTTTGGTCATGAAATCAAACGTTTCCGGATCCATTTCATCCAATCCACCTGCCCTCAAAACGCCAGCATTACTTATAAATACATCGAGTCCTCCGAAATTACGCACTGTTTCGCTTATCATTGACTCCACCGATTCGGCATTGGCAACATCCGTCTTCACAAAAACGGCCTTGTTTTTTTGTTTTTTTTGGTTCAGCTCAGCAACAAAGGTCTCTCCTATTTCATCATTAATATCTGCAATAACCACATTCGCACCACCAGTAAAAAGCTGTTCGGCAATACCTGCCCCAAATCCTTGCGCTCCGCCTGTAACCACAACTATTTTATTTTCAACCAAACCGTTGTTTTTAAGTCCTTTCGATACTTTTCGGCGGTAATTTTCAACTTCCCAGGTATCAATAAACGAAATTTGTACCGGGTTTAAAAAACGCTGACCACCAAAAAATTCAGCATAGTAGCTGGTTTTCATTGCATCTTCAAAAACATCCAAAACAACTTCAGCAGATGCATTGTTGTCTTCAACAGCGATGAGTCCAACATCTTTTATCAACACCACTTTCGGTTTGTAACCATATTCTTTTTCAAATCGTTCGAGGTGTTGCTTAAACCGGCTTATCATTTCAGATACTGTTCCGGTAGTTTCAACATAAATATACTTTGATTTACAATAAACTACGGCATCCGGAATAAATGGCAAAGAAACCCTCCGGAACATATCCTGGTTTTTATAAAAATGAGCAATCAGGCTGTTGTTTCGAATTTTCAATATCCGGGTATTGTCATCTGACAATAACATCCGAAGTGCAGGCATTACCTGCTTTGCCTTTTCACCTGTCAGTACCGATTCAATATCAAGTTTTTCCGGTAATTTTGCCTGAATGATTTGTTCAATATCCTTGTATATTTGCCGGATTTCTTCAATGGTATTTGCTGATACAAACACACCATGGTTTTCAAGAAAGGTTATATGAGGATCGGTGCGAAACATCTGCCTGTATTCCTGAAGTTGTTTTTCAACTTTTTTAAATAATGTAAATCCGGGATCCACATACGGAATATATAATGCCTCTTCTCCAAACAGCTCAAGTACCTGCTTCTTTGAGTTTTTGCTGCATACCAGAGCATTCACGAGGTATGGGTGTGTATGAACCACATAGGTGTAATCAAATATTTCATGAAGAGATGTTTCTACGGATGGCCTCAAACCCAAATCATTTTCAACAACACAGGCATTCAGGTCATTTTTAACCTGCGATTCTCTTTCCATTGGCTCGCTGCTGTAAAGATTCGATGAAAGTTTCTTCAATTCATTCCTGTCAAGCTTAACAAACCCGGTTTCATCTATTCTTGCCAGGGAAGTTCCGCTTGCCTTAACCCAGATAAATTTTTCATTTTTAAAAGATGTGTTGCCACCGCCTGCAATGACATAATCCTTATTATTCCCGTAAAACCTTGATATTTCAATAAGATTATTTATTTCTTCCATTTTTCTGCTTAACTTAAAAATTTTTCAATTACAGCTTTTCCTAACAATGCAAATTCGCCCCTCTCTTTGATCTTTGCTTTCCCTTTTTTATCAATATAACCCTCCTGATCCTGCGCACGAAGGTACTCATGTGCTGCCACAACACAGGCACCTTCGTAACCTGTTTCCAATAATCTGCTGCTCAATGGTGTATTGCCTCTGGTGGTTATTGTCAATGGAAATAATTCAGGTGAGTTGTGTTCTGTTCCAAACGTTACAATAAAACCTTTATCATGAAAAAATGAAACAAAACTTTCCAGGGTTTCAAGCTTGTTTCGGTTTGGGATCAATTCAACGGAGTAAACGCCAAGACCTGTCAATCGCTTATAAAGTTTATTGTAATCATTCTCAAATTCAGTAATTTCCCCAACTGCATTATCAAGCAATACCGGATAGGTCGGGATTCCACCGGCATGTATAATAATTTCAATGATTTCAGGAATCTCTAAAAATGCCTTATCATCTTCAGGTACAAATGCTACGCCTCCTGCTTTTAGTAAATTGGAACGTAGTTCGCCCTCAAATGCAGAACTGTTCTCATGGTTCACTTTTGATTCTTTCCCACCGTATAGTTGCATTAAAAAATCCTGCAGTTTAATTTCCGGGTAATTTTTATTATTGATTGCAACGCGCAAAGCTTTCGCGATATGCCTTTCACGCACCAAATCCTCCGCATATTCATTTTTAATGCTATCGTATGTAAAGTGCAGGTCACTTTTTATTTTTTTTAAATGATCATTCAGTTTTTCGATCATTAACACAACTTGTTTCTGGCTCTCCAATTTGAGGATGTCCAGGGTCATTTTGTATTTGGTATCTAAGTGCACCGGGTGATCAAGTCCTTTGCCACTGAAATAGGTACGTCCGGGATTACTCGGATCATTGATCCGAATTCCTTCTTTTTGTTCCTTTTTTAACAGCCCTATAAACTCGATGTTAAAAAGCGGGAAAATATTGTTTTTTACCGCAAGATCATAAAACTCTTTATAACCGTCGGTTACAAAAAAATCATTAATGCCCAGTACAGATATATCTTCATCTTTGGCCATTTTAAATGCCTGTTCCATATTTTCAAATGCACTAAACGAATATGGACTATGAATGTGATTATTTACATTTTTTATCTGATCGTTGCCAATGTTGGCGTACCAGTTAATCAGCATGTCTTTGTTACCGAAATTTCTAATAATATTCTTCATTTAACTTATTTATCTATTCTTTCAAGCAAATTATCCAATTTAATGGTGATGTAATCCAATTCGTCCTGTACAAGATTAAAATCCAGTGATTTCGCATTTTCTTTCACCTGCTCAGGATTTCTCGCACCAACAAGGGCTGCAGTTATGCCTTTTTGTTGAAGGGTCCAGTTAATTACCAACTGACTTAAGGTGGCGTTATGATTTTTTGCAATGGGCTTGATCTCATCAAGGAAAGCATTGATCTGTATTAGGTTTGTCTCTTTAAAATAGGGTTGATTAACCCTGTGATCCCCTTCGTTAAACTGATGGCCGGGTTTTATTTTTCCTGTAAGAAATCCCCTTTGGAGTGGGCTATAGGCCAAAATACCAATGCCATTTTCAACACAATACGGAACCAGCTTTGCTTCGATGTGTCTGTCGAGCATGCTATAAGGCACCTGGTTACTAACAATACCTGAGGCTTTAAATGCCGATTCCGTCTCCGGTTTGTCGTAATTGCAAACACCGGAATACCGTACCTTACCCTGTTCAATAAGGCGATCAACAGCTTCCATGCTTTCTTCAACCGGAGTTGTTACATCGGGCCAGTGAATTTGGTATAAATCAATGTAATCGGTTCCCAATCGTTTTAGGCTTTCCTCACATTCTTTGATGATTCCTTCTTTACCGGCGTATTTATGCAGAATTTTAATTTTTCCATTGTCATCCTTACTGGCAAAAAACTTCTGACCTTTGTCTGTGTCCCACCGAAGTCCATATTTGGTAAGTATTTGCAGTTTATCACGCTTACCTTTTATTGCCTCGCCTACAATTTCTTCACTTTTTCCAAATCCGTATACCGGAGCGGTATCAATGGTTGTAATACCCCGCTCCATTGCTGTATGAATAGCATCAATGGCATCGTTTTTATCAGCACCACCCCACATCCATCCACCGATAGCCCATGCACCAAATACAATATTCGTTATTTCCAGCTCACCTTTTCCAAGGGTTGTATATTCCATAGATTATGTTTTGTTTAATTATTTATCATTTTTTGTGTTATGAAATTGAATTTTCCCATGCCGCTTTACCAATTGAATACTTCTTCAGAAACATCTTTCAAATCATTTACAATCCAATCAGCTTCATGCAAATCTTCTTCATTAAAGCTTGACATCACGGCCAGGCATTTCGAACCTGCTGCTTTGGCAGCTTTCACCCCTGATACGGCATCTTCCACAACAAGGCAGTCTTTAGCCTCTAATCCAATGGCACGAGCCGCTTTGATGTATATTTCGGGATCAGGTTTTTTTCTTTCCACCATCAATCCGTTGATAAGCGCATCGAAGTCATCTTCCGTAAATCCCATTTCCCTGAGATTGATCAACATCTTTGTTTCATCTGCTGAGGTGGCAACAGCGAGTTTTAAATCCTTCAACCTGCATTTCTCAATGAACTGAACTACACCGGGCAATGGTTGAAGCTCATCTTTTACTAATCCATCATAAATTTCATATGTCCGTGCCTTGATTTCTTCAATATCGTATTCCAGGTTATATTTTTCGGCAACACCACCGAGGTAGCGGTTTTCTCCCATTCCGATGAATGGTTTAAAATCCTCTTCAGAAACTTCCAATCCTTTTTCTTTGAACATCATCATTCCGGCTTTGCAAATATATGCTTCTGAATCAACCAATACTCCATCCATATCAAACAAAACTCCTTTTAACATAGCTCTTTCATTTTTCAACAGTTTTCTCCCATGCCGGTTTATTATCTAAAATTTTTTGAAGATTATTTTTAATGGTGCCTTCCTCTTTGGTCAATTCTCTGTCCTGAATTGGTTTTTCTTCCCTTTTATCGTTTTCAAGATGATAAAAAGCACCATTATCGTACAATTTATATTTTATCGTACGAACAAACCTGCCGGCAAATTGATTTACCCACTTTCCCCATTGCGGGTCATAATGAACAAATGCGGTTTCCCTGGGCACATGCTCCTGATTTTTCAGCAATGTATAAAAGCTTTTACCATCGGATGGTTCGCTCTTGTTTAACAAATCACTGAAAGTGGCATAGAAGTCACTAAATTCAATGAGAGGTTCGTACACACTGGATTTTTTAAGATATTCCGGCCAGTAAACAACCATTGGAACCCTTGTACCTGCATCTGTGGTCATTCCCTTACCTCCGCGATACGGTCCATCATTTGTCATAGTCACAATAGACCGGTGAGTGCCATTATCGCCAGTAAATATAAACAATGTATTATTATCCAGACCTGATTCCTTCAATTTTCCTGCAATTTTACCAATGATTTTATCTGTATAAGACATCATGTCATCAAAATAAGCCGTATCGTTTTCGTACCTGCGGGTTGAATCTTTCCATTCTGGTGAATCAGGCGTAGGTACAAACGGATCATGCACCAAAACCATCGGGTAATAAATGAAAAACGGATGTTTCTTATTTCTCTCGATGAAATTTAAAATATAATTAACAAAAATATCCGGTCCGTAATCATCAATACCGTAACTCTTTTCTACACCATTTTCTTCGATCAAGGGCTTTGCATACCGTTCTCCTTTTTGTTTGTTTTTGGTAAGTTGCCACAGACAGTATTCATCAAAACCGAATTGGTAAGGTCGGTCTTTATCCTGGTTGCTCTCCAAATCATGATAAATTCCATTCAGTTGCCATTTTCCGGTGATGCATGTTCTATAACCGGCATCCTGAAAAAGATGTCCAAATGTTTTTTGGTTGGGATTCAGGTAGCCAAAATATTCATAATTTCTGAAATTATATTTACCTGTCATAATTTTTACCCGGGAAGGTGTACACAAAGGTTGAGAAATAGCATTGTTAAAACGAATTCCTTTGCTGGCCAAACTATCGAGCACAGGTGTTTGATAACTCAAAGAACCGTAACTGCTTAAACATTCAAACCCCATATCATCGGCCATGATCAATACAACATTTGGTCGATCATCTTTTAATTGCAGTGAAGTGAAAAGTAATAAAGATGAAAATGCAAAAACGAGAATGATAGATAGAATAAGGTTTCGTTTCGTCATATTTTTTAATTTGGATTTTGCGTAATAGCTCCAACGTCATCCAAAACAAATTTTGGACGGTAAGGAAACTGGTCTATGGTATTACGTTGGGAAATACCACTGAGTACAAGACATGTATCAATTTCAGATTCAATACCGGCGATGATGTCCGTATCCATGCGGTCGCCGATGATGATAGATTCCTCGCGAGTGCAACCGATTTTTTTCAAAGCATTACGCATCATTAACGGATTGGGTTTTCCCACAAAGTAGGCTGATTTTCCGGTAGCCAGTTCAATGGGTGAAATCAGGGCTTTTGTTGCCGGTGCAATACCGTTTTCGATGGGACCTGTTAAATCAGGATTGGTACCAATGAGTTTGGCTCCTTTTAAAACAAGATTAACCGCTTGCTCAATGCGCTCGTAGCTGTATGAACGCGATTCTCCGACCACCACATAATCCGGATCGATATTGTTCATGGTGTATCCAACATTGTACAGGGCATTGATCAACCCGGCTTCACCAATGATGTATGCACTTCCCTTTGGGTGCTGACTCGAAAGAAACATTGCCGTAGCTAATGCACTGGTGTAAAAAGCATTGCGCTCAGCTTCAATACCCAATCTTGCAAGTTTCTCCTGAAGTTCACGAGGGGTACGTTCTGAACTATTGGTTAAAAAAAGAAACTTCTTTTTTTCATCGCGCACCCACTTTAAAAACTCCTTTACCCCTGGCAGCAATCGATTGCCATGATAAATGACTCCGTCCATATCACATATGAAGCCTTTCTTTGAGCGAATGGCCTCGATGAACTTTTCCATACATCTGTTTTGTCTGTTGCAATACAAATTTATCAAATTCAAATAACCCTGCCATCGGAAGTTATTAACAATTGTTGAAACAATCCAGCAACAAGCAACGAGAAGGAATTCACATTATTCAGGTAACACGGACAGACTGTTTTGATATATTGTTTTTTATTCTGGATTAAATAAAATATTCGGAGTGATCTTCGTATACGTAAGAAAAAATGTACATTCACATGATAATTATTATAAAGTAAACATTATGTACCAGGCAAAAAGTAATCGATACCAAAAGATGGTTTACAACCGCTGCGGAAGAAGCGGCATTCATTTACCTGCCATTTCACTTGGTTTATGGCATAATTTCGGCGGAGTTGATGTTTTTGAAAATGGAAGGGATATTCTCCGGAAAGCATTTGATAGTGGAATTACACACTTTGATCTTGCTAATAATTATGGTCCTCCTTACGGCTCAGCAGAGGAAAATTTTGGAAAGTATATGGCACAGGACTTTAACCCATACCGCGATGAACTCATTATTTCAAGTAAAGCAGGATACGATATGTGGGACGGCCCGTATGGAAACTGGGGATCCAGAAAATACCTTATGGCCAGTTGCAACCAAAGCTTGAAACGCATGGGACTTGACTATGTTGATATTTTTTATCATCACCGGCCCGACCCGGATACTCCATTGGAAGAAACCATGACAGCTCTTGCCGATATTGTAAAACAGGGAAAAGCACTTTATGCCGGCATTTCAAATTATCCTGCTGATCTAACCAAACGGGCCTCCGAATACATGAAATCTCAAGGGGTGCCATTATTCATTCATCAACCCAAATACTCCATGTTTGAGCGATGGGTAGAGAGCGGATTGCTGGAAACACTCGAGGAAGAAGGTATTGGGTGCATTGCTTTTTCTCCCCTGGCTCAAGGATTGCTCACCGACAAATACATCAAAGGAATACCAGATGATTCACGTGCAGCAAAAAATGTTGGCCACTTGAAGCGACAGGAAGTTAATGAAGAAACCATGAACAAAGTAGTTCAGTTGCAGAAAATTGCAGAAAACAGAAATCAATCCATGGCACAACTGGCTTTGGCCTGGTTATTAAAAGATCAAAGAATAACTTCAGTGTTGATAGGGGCCAGTTCGGTGAAACAGTTGGAACAAAACCTAAAAACGTTGGAAAACCTTTCATTCCAAAACCACGAATTATTGGAAATTGAAAATATACTTAATTAAAAAATGAACAAAATCTACAATTGGGGAATCATTGGTCCCGGCCGTATCGCCCATAAATTTGCAGAAGGATTGAAGACGATTCCCAATGCTCGTCTACTGGCAGTTGCTTCCCGCGCACAGAAAAGAGCAGATATATTTGCCAAAGAATACCAGGTGGACCGCAGCTACGAAGGTTATCGCCATCTTGCATACGATCAGGACGTTGATATCATCTATGTGGCCACTCCGCATACCGAGCATTTTAAAAACACCATAATGTGTCTCGAACAAGGGAAAGCCGTTTTATGCGAAAAACCAATGGCTATGAATACCAAAGAGGTGAAAATCATGGCAGCCACAGCAAAAAAACACAATACCTTTGTAATGGAAGCATTGTGGACCAGGTTTTTACCCAGTACAATAAAACTTCAGGATCTTTTGCAAAAAAAGGTTGTTGGTGATATTCAAATGATAAAAGCAGATTTTGGATTCGTTGGAAATAAAGATCCTGAATGGCGTTTATTCAATAAAGAACTCGGAGGTGGCGCCCTGTTGGATGTTGGTATTTATCCGGTTTTTATTACCAGGTTATTGTTGGGAAATCCATCTGAGTTAAAAGCTTTCGCCAACATCGGAAGTACCGGGGTAGATGATAGCTGTTCGGTAATAATGAAATTTCCCGGGGGGCAATTAGCCGAGGTATATGCATCCATTGTTACCGATACAGAAATTGTTGCAACTGTATATGGCACAAAAGGTAAAATTGTGGTAAACCGGCGTTTTTTCACTCCAACAAGTATTGATATTTATTATCATGATGGTGAGCATGAACACGTTGCCATTCCATCAGAGGGAAATGGATATAACTATGAAGCGCAGGAAGTTATGCATTGTTTGGATGAAAAATTAACTGAAAGCCCTTTGATGCCTCTCGATTTAACCCTCGATATTATGAACATGATGGATAATATCCGAAAAGAATGTGGATTGGTTTATCCGGAACATGATAATGAAATTCTTAAATGAAACAGACCTCCGACAAATCGGAGCAAGCTATCCGCC
>CAZAMT010000133.1:0-10488 GCA_964486145.1 uncultured Bacteroidales bacterium | reverse complement strand
CCATTCTGCTTCATCCGGAAAAGCAAATAAATCCAAGAATCAATGAAAATAACCATCCTTAACGGTGACATGAGCGCAAAAACCGGAGGTTTATCAAAACACCTCGCGGATCTTGTCCAGGCTTTAGAGAAAGAAAATGAAATTACGGTATTCCCGCTTTCAAAAATGAATCTTCACTATTGTACCGGCTGTTGGGATTGTTGGTGGAAAACACCCGGGCAGTGCAAACTTACCGATGATGGAGAACAAATTTTCCGGTCGGTTATCAATTCCGATTTTTTCATTTTTGCATCTCCGCTAATGGCTGGTTTTACCAGTTCGGTGCTCAAAAAAATTACAGACCGTCTCATTGTGCTTATCCACCCGTACCTTGAAATACGCGATGGCGAAAGTCATCACCGCAAACGCTACAAAAGATACCCCGAATTTGGTGTAATTGTTGAAAAAGAGGATGACACAGACGATGAAGATCTCCAAATTAACAAAGACATTTACGACAGGCTTGCTGTTAATTTTCACAGCAGACAAAAATACTTCAAAATAATAATTAGGGAAAACATAGAGGAGATTGTACATGAAACTTGCCATATTTAACGGATCACCACGAAATAAAAAAAGCAATTCCAAAATCCTTATGGAGCATTTCCTGAGCGGATACCTCCGGATCAACCAGGAAAAAGTCCCGGTGCAATATCTTGCCAGCAGAAAAAGCAGGGATGAAAACCTTCAGGTGTTTAAGTCAGCCGATACCGTTATCATTATATTTCCGCTGTATACCGATTGTATGCCGGGAATTGTGAAAGAATTTTTCGAAGACCTGGCAATACTGGATTTTCCGCGACCCAAAAAAATCGGGTTTATTGTTCAATCAGGTTTCCCCGAAGCCATCCACTCAACTTTTGTTGAACGCTATCTGAAAAAACTTACAAACCGGTTGGATTGTGAATATTTAGGTACCGTTATCAGAGGTGGCGTTGAAGGTATTCAAATGATGCCATCGTCATGGACTAAAAAGTTATTCAACCGGTTTCGGTTGTTGGGCGAAACATTTGCAAGATCTCAAACATTTTCGGAGGAAATAAAAATGTCACTGGCCAAACCATATAAATTACCGGCTTTCCGGCGTTTTATGATGGTCTTATTAAGTAAAACGAGGCTTGGCAATTTTTATTGGATCAGCAACCTGAAGAAAAACAATGCTTACACTAAGCGCTTTGATAAACCTTTTTTGGAAAACTCAAACATATCAAATACTTTTTGAACACATTAAATTTTGGTTTGTTTCTTACAAACTTTAACCACCATAAACCAATTGGTCATGAACAAAAACATATTATTTTTAATAGCAATGTTGTTATCAGTAAATCTTGTAAACGCCCAGGAAGAGGATCCATATGAATGGCTTGAAAAAGTAGAAGATGAAAAAGCCCTGGAATGGGTGGAAGACATGAATAAAAAATCGTTAGGTGTCCTTACCAGTCATGAAAAATATGACGACATCTACCAGAAAAGCCTTGAAATTTATAATTCGGATGAACGAATCGCTTATCCGAACGTTTACGGGGATTTCGTTTACAATTTCTGGCAGGATGCCGACCATGTTCGTGGTATCTGGCGACGTAGTTCAAAAGAAAACTATATGAGTGGTAATCCCGACTGGGAAATTCTTCTCGATCTCGATGAAATGTCAAAAAAAGATGATGTGAAATGGGTGTACAAAGGCGCTACCGGTTTGTATCCCGATTATAAAAGATTCATGGTATTCCTGTCGAGAGGGGGCGGCGATGCTACCATTAAAAAAGAATTTAGCGTTGAGGATAAATCATTTGTCAACAATGGTTTTTCCTTACCGGAAGCAAAGGGATCGGTGAATTGGATTGATGAAAATACGCTTATCGTTTCCACAGATTTTGGAAAGGGAACCTTAACCACCTCAGGCTATCCGCGCCAGGTAAAAATCTGGGAAAGAGGCACCGACATCTCCGAAGCCAAAACTATTTTTGAAGGTGACTCCACCGATGTGGGTATCTGGGGAATGACCATAAACAAAGCTGACAACACTTACACTCTTATTCATCAGGGAATGACTTTTTTTACCTCCAGTACCTATATTTTTGAGGACAACGAAATTATTAAACTTGATATCCCCGAGGATGCTGATATTAATGATATTCTAAACAGACAGGTTATCATTCACCTGAAATCGGAATGGAGAGTGGACGACAATTCTTATCCCCAGGGAGCATTAATTAGCGCTGACTATAACGAATTATTGAAAGGAAACCATGATATAAAGTTAATCTCAGCGCCCACTGAAAATAGTAGCATTACATCGGCCAGCGCCACTAAAAATATGTTGATTGTGAATATGCTAAACAACGTGAAAAGTGAATTGTATACCTATATTTTTGAAAATGGGAACTGGAAGAAAGAAAAGGTTGATGCGCCTGAAATGGGTAGCATTGGTATTGTTGATACCGACAGCCGTTCCGACGAGTATTTTTTCAATTTCGAGAACTTCCTCTTACCATCAACACTGTATTTTGCAAATGCCAGCAGCAGTGAAATCAGCAAAGTTAAATCCCTGCCTTCATTTTTTGATGGTAGTAAATACAAGGTATGGCAGTACGAAACCGAATCCAAAGACGGAACTATGATTCCGTATTTTGTGGTTGGTCCAAAAAACATGAATCATAACGGCCGGAATCCAACATTGCTAAATGCCTACGGGGGGTTCGAAGTATCGCGGGACCCTTTCTATTTAGGCACTTACGGAGCCGGCTGGCTCGAACAGGGAGGTGTTTATGTGCTTGCCAATATCAGGGGTGGAGGCGAATTCGGTCCTGCTTGGCACCAGGCGGGACGAAAAGAAAAGAGGCAAAACGTATTCGACGATTTTCACTCAGTAGCTGAAGACCTGATTTCAAGGAATATCACATCAGGCGAGCACCTTGGTATCATGGGAGGAAGTAATGGAGGGCTCCTTGTTGGTGTAGCATTTACACAACGCCCCGAATTGTATGAAGCCGTTGTTTGTTTGGTACCTTTGCTGGACATGAAAAGGTATAACAAACTACTGGCCGGCGCCAGTTGGATGGACGAATATGGCAATCCTGATATCCCCGAAGAATGGGCGTACCTCAGCAAATATTCACCTTACCACAATGTCAGAAAAAATGTAAATTACCCTGAGGTTTTTTTCTCGACTTCTACCAGAGACGACAGGGTTCATCCGGGGCATGCACGCAAAATGGTAGCTAAAATGACCGACATGGGGCATAATGTATTCTATTTTGAAAACACGGAAGGCGGCCATGGGCTGGCCTCCACAAACGAACAAAAGGCAAAATCAGCGGCTTTAAGGTATGTGTACCTTCTCATGAAACTGAAGGAAAAAGTGTAAATTCGAAAATTTGTGATCAATTCATGGTGCTGAGTTTCGGTGCATATAAACCCAACCAGAACTATCAACGCATCATTTTTAAAATATTCTCATCGTTACCCAAACAAATCAGACAAATTAGTGTTATTTAGATAACAAACCAATGATTGAAGGATATGAAAAAGATGGGACGATTTGCTATGTGGATGGCTCAAATCAGAGCTAATTTTTTAATATTAAGTGTATTACTCGTACTTATCGGGTGGGCTTTTGCTTATAAATATTTACCTGACGGAGCTTCATTTCAATGGATAAATGCTGTACTGATCATGATCGGTGTAATATCCGCTCACATATCGGTTAATTTATTTAACGAATATTCTGACTATAAAACAAAAATTGATTTTAACACCAGGCGAACACCTTTTAGCGGTGGAAGCGGAATTCTGGTGAGTGGAAAGGTTAAGCCAAAGCAGGTAAAAGCAGTGGCAATGGCAACATTGATATTGTCAGTAGCCATTGGCATTTACTTTACCATTGTTGCGCACTGGAGCATTCTTGTTATTTCTGCAATTGGAGTTATGTCAATCGTTTTTTACACAGATTACCTGGCGAAACTTACACTCGGTGAATTGTTTTCGGGATTAACACTCGGTTCATTTGTGGTACTGGGAACATATATTTCCATGTTCGCTTCATCCGCTGGAAATCTTGGCACTATCCCTTTAGAGGTTATTCTTGCTTCCATTCCACCGGGAATCCTAACTTCCCTGTTACTGCTTTTGAATGAATTTCCTGATGTAGAAGCCGACAAACAGGGTGGAAGAAACCACCTGGTGATTCGTTACGGGAAAAGAACAGCCGCTGTTATTTATAGTATAGGTCTTGCAGCTACCTTTGGTATTATCCTCGTGCTGGGATTAAGTAATATTTCTTCTGCATGGTTATTGTTAGCATTGGCTCCGCTCCCGTTGGCGGTGAAAGCAGGAACAACCGCCATAAAACACGGTGGTGATCCTTTAAAGCTCATTCCTGCACTGGGAAGCAATGTATTAACTGTGCTGGCTACAGATTTGCTTATTGCGGTTGCGATTCTCATAGAGATTATGTAGAATAAATCTGCTGTTCTTACATTTTGCGAAGCCCCTGAAAGAGATTCATCGTTCTTTTAACTGAAAATATTTCAACACTCCGGTTTATGACAATAAAAGGAAAAACATTTTATAAAATAGATATCGCTATCACCAGGTGGATGGCTGCTAATGGTTTGCGATTATTACGAATTAGTATAGGAATCATTTTTTTATGGTTTGGAAGTGTGAAATTCTTTGAAGGATTGAGTCCTGCGGAAGATATTGCTATCAATACCATCCAGAAACTTACATTTGGCCTTGTACCTGCCAGGGTAGTTATTTATGGCCTGGCAACATGGGAAACATTGATTGGTATCGGCCTCCTGCTAAATATCTTTTTAAGGGAAACCCTGCTCTTACTTTATTTGCAAATGCTGGGCACTTTTATGCCGATTTTTCTCTTCCCGTCTGAGATTTTTGCTGTGTTCCCGTTTTCACTTACCATCGAAGGGCAATACATCATTAAAAACCTGGTAGTGCTAAGTGCCGGAATTGCATTGGGAGCAACGGTGCGGGGGGGTAAACTTGATCTAAATGCTGAAACAAATGCATAAAGTAAAATGATATTTAGAAATGACTCGTACAATAATAAAAAATTAAAAACATTGCCCTACGCCAGGGTTGAAGAGCTTCCTGAATTTGGAAATTGACTTACCTCATTCAATTGCCTCCATATTTTACTACTTTTGCACTTTCTTTAAATTAAAACAACATGGCAATCATTCAATCAGTAAGAGGATATACCCCGGAATTTGGAAAAGACTGTTTCTTTGCAGAAAATGCAACGATTGTTGGGGACGTGATTACCGGCGACAACTGCAGTTTTTGGTTTAATACAGTGCTACGTGGCGATGTAAACTCCATCCGCCTGGGGAACAATGTAAACGTTCAGGATGGCGCCATTATGCATACCTTGTATCAGAAATCAGTGGTTGAAATCGGGAATGACTGTTCCATCGCGCACAACGCGATCATTCACGGTGCCAAACTGCACGACAGAGTGCTCGTGGGCATGGGTGCAGTTATCATGGATTATGCCGAAATTGGAGAAAATTCCATTATCGCTGCTGGTGCTATCGTCCTTTCAAAAACCAAAGTTGAACCCGGCTCCGTTTGGGGAGGCAATCCGGCTAAAAAAATCAAAGACATTGAACCGGCACAAACCGCCGAAATGATTGAAAAAATTGCAAGAAATTACCGGATGTACGCCGGTTGGTACAAATAATATTATACCTTTTCAAACGTTTTCTTTTAAATCAACGATTCAATTTCTAAATTTACAGCCCTTAAACCGACAAACAATGGATATATTTAAAGCCGCGCATGTTGATAAGCAATATGGCAGTCAATATGCCCTTAATGACGTTAGCATAAGCGTACCTGAAGGTAGTGTTTTCGGGTTACTTGGCCCTAACGGCGCAGGAAAAACCACACTTATTCGCATCATTAATCAAATTACAGCACCCGACAACGGAACCCTCGAGTTTATGGGTCGGAACCTAAAATCAGAAGACATTTATAACATCGGATATCTGCCTGAAGAACGCGGGCTGTATAAAAAAATGAAAGTTGGCGAGCAAGCGTTATATCTTGCCCAGCTTAAGGGCATGAAAAAAACCGAGGCCATCAATAAAATAAAATACTGGTTCGAGAAATTCGAAATTCAATCGTGGTGGAACAAGAAAGTGGAAGAATTATCCAAAGGAATGCAGCAAAAAATACAATTTGTCACTACCATTATCCACGAACCAACATTAATGATATTTGATGAGCCCTTTAGTGGTTTCGATCCCATCAATGCACGAATGCTTAAAAAAGAAATCCTGAATTTGAGAGAAAAGGGTGCTACGGTTATTTTCTCCACGCACAACATGGAATCGGTTGAAGAACTTTGTGATTATATCACACTCATAGATAAAGCCAGGGTTGTGCTGGAAGGGCCCGTGAGGGAAATCAGAAACACATACAAAGCCAATATTTTTGATGTGCAATACGAAGGTGATCAATCATTAATCCCTTCCAGCCTTAATGGTGAATTTGAATTACTTAAAAATAAAACAGTGGGACAAGAAGGTACTGCAACGATAAAAATACCCGATAGTGCTTCACCAAACGACCTGCTCCAAAAATTGCTTCCCAAAATAAAAATCCTTGGATTAAAAGAACAAATCCCCGGCATGAACCAAATATTTATCCAGGCAGTGGAAGAACATAAGGATGACAATTAATAAAATCAAAATCTCACACAATATTCACAATCATGAATAAAATATTACTCGTTATATCACGTGAATACCTTACCAGGGTGCGAAAAAAGTCATTTATAATCATGACCATTCTGGGCCCGTTGCTTTTCGGTGGTTTTTTTGTTGCCATGGGTTGGCTTATGTCAATGGAAGACTCTGAAGTCAAAAACATTGCAATTGTTGATGAAACGGGTCAGTTTAAAAATGTAATTCCCGAAACCGAATCATTAAAATTTGATTATCTGAAAGACGTTTCATTGAATGATTTCAAGAAAACATTTTTCATGACTGATTATTACGGTATCCTTTACTTACCTAAAGTATTCGTACAGTCGCCAAACACAGCACAACTTCTATCAGATAAACAGCCGAATCTGGCAACGAAAATACACATTTCCAATGCATTGGAACAATATCTCAAGGAACAAAAGCTTCAAACGTACGATATTGAAAACCTGTCACAGATTATGCAAAATATCAATGCAAGCAGTAAAGTCAGGCTGAGCACATTGCGAATGGAAGAAGGTGGGAAAGCCAAGAAAAGCAATACAGAATTATCTATGGCAATTGCATACATCGGTGGACTACTCATCTACATGTTTATTTTTATTTATGGCGCCCAGGTAATGCGCGGTGTTATTGAAGAAAAAACAAACCGGATTGTAGAAGTTATTATATCCTCTATCAAACCATTTCAGCTTATGATGGGTAAAATCATTGGCATTGCACTCGTGGGATTGTCTCAATTTGTTTTATGGATTATCCTCACGGCCGGTATTCTTCAGGTGGTGCAGATCGCGGTTATGCCCGATCCATCAAAAATGATGGAGCAAATGCAGGCACAAACACCTCAAAACATTATGTCAAACAGCGATGTAGTTTCCGAAACAGATGAAGAAGCACCAGTTACATCCGGTTCTGACAATCTAAACGAACTCCAGGTGATTGTAGGCTCGTTGTCTCAGGTTCCCTGGGGACTGATCGTTGGCGTATTCGCCTTTTACTTTATGTTTGGGTATTTGCTATATGGTTCGCTCTTTGCCGCCATCGGTTCGGCTGTGGATAACGAAACGGATACCCAGCAATTTATGCTGCCGATTACCATCCCGTTGATCATTGGCTTATTGATCATGTTCAATGCCATGAACAACCCCGAAAGTGCTGTTTCATTCTGGGGTTCCATCATTCCGTTTACCTCTCCCATTGTTATGATGGCACGGATTCCGTTTATTCCGCCTTGGCACGATGTAGCAATTTCCATGGTGCTGCTGGTGCTTACCTTTTTGGCTACCACCTGGTTGGCAGGTAAAATCTATCGTACAGGTATTCTGATGTATGGTAAAAAAGTGAATTATAAAGAGATTATGAAGTGGCTCAAATACAAAAATTAACCTTTACTTTTTATGCGACTGGCCATCATAGATCTGGGAACAAACACCTTTAACCTGCTCATTGTTGATACATTAAATGAACAGGAATATACCGTTCTTTTTGAACAGAAATTACCTGTGAAACTGGGGAAAGGGGGTATTCACAATAAAGTTATACAAGCGGATGCCATGCAACGCGCTGAATCAGCCCTTGCAGAGCACTATGAAACCATCAGAAGGTTTAAAGCAGAACGTGTGCATGCTTTCGGTACGTCAGCTTTACGCGGTGCCGGAAATGCTGACGATTTCTTAAAAAAAATGAGGGAAAAATTCAACTTTGAAATTCAACTCATTGACGGTAATAAAGAAGCTGAACTGATTTATAAAGGTGTCAGGCAAACCCTGAATCTGGGAGATAAACCATCGTTGATACTCGATATCGGTGGAGGAAGCAATGAATTTATTATTTGCAATGATCAACAGATATTCTGGAAAAAAAGCTTTGATCTTGGGATTGCAAGGCTACTTGAAATATTTTCACCTTCGGATCCGGTAACAAAAGAAGAACTGGCGCGGGTTGATGCCTTTTTTGAAAACGAACTGCAGCCACTATTCAAAGAATCCTTTAATCATAACATCAAAAGGCTGATTGGTGCATCCGGAACATTTGACACACTGATGTCAATGATCGATTTGAACCGAAAAACGAAGTTACCCGGTACCCATTCTCAAAAAATCGAAATGCACGATTTTTACAACCTTTATACCCAACTTTTACCTTCCAGTCATGAGCAACGAAGTAAAATGCCTGGTCTGGAACCCATGCGAATAGAAATGATTGTACTGGCCATACATTTTGTGAAATTTATAATTGAAAAACTGCAGATCGAACAGTTATTTCAATCAGACTTTTCATTGAAGGAAGGAGCTATTTTTGAAGTACTTTAAAAAGAAATTGTAGTTTTACAAAATTATTGAATCAAAGAAAACCAATTGAAATCATGGCAAATATCCTTGTTATTGACGATGAACGAAGCATCCGGTCAACATTGAAAGAAATTCTTGAATACGAAGACCATGTAGTGGATTTAGCCGAGGATGGCATTCAGGGGATTGAATCATACAAAGAAAAAAAATATGACGTGGTATTGTGTGATATTAAAATGCCGAACATGGATGGCATAGAGGTGTTGGAAAAACTCATGGAATTGTCATCAGACACCACTGTTATTATGATTTCAGGTCATGGAAACATTGATACTGCCGTTGATGCCATAAAAAAGGGAGCCTATGATTTCATTGAAAAACCGCTTGATCTTAATCGTCTCCTTGTTACCATCCGAAACGCTATGGATCGTTCAACACTGATTGAAGAAACCAAGGTATTGAAACGCCAGGTATCAAAAACATACGATATTGTAGGAGAATCCGATGCCATCCGGCAGGTGAAGGAAATGATAGAACGTGTAGCTCCTACGGATGCACGTGTGCTGATTACCGGCTCCAATGGAACAGGCAAGGAACTGGTAGCCCGGTGGTTGCACGAAAAAAGTGACCGTGCGGACATGCCATTCGTGGAAGTAAATTGCGCGGCCATTCCATCTGAACTTATTGAAAGTGAACTGTTTGGCCATGAGAAAGGGGCTTTTACTTCGGCACATAAACAACGCAAAGGAAAATTTGAACAGGCCAACGGAGGTACTCTTTTTCTTGACGAAATCGGAGATATGAGCCTTTCAGCACAGGCCAAGGTATTGCGTGCATTGCAGGAAAACAAAATATCACGGGTTGGCAGCGACAAAGACATTGAAGTAAATGTCAGGATTGTAGCTGCCACCAATAAGGACATGAAATACGAAATAGAACAGAAAACCTTTCGCGAAGACCTTTATCACCGGATCAGTGTTATCCTGATACGCGTACCTTCACTAAATGAGAGGCTTGATGACATCCCACTCCTTGCAGAACACTTCAATGATTTAATATCCGCTGAGTATGGTCGGCCAAAAATAGAAATCACAGACGATGCCATCGCTGAACTGCAAAAAATCGAATGGACCGGTAACATCCGGGAGTTTAGAAATGTACTCGAACGATTGATTATTCTGTGTGATAAGAAAATAAAAGGTAGTGATGTGAAGGCATTTGCTCAACCCATCGGAAAATAAAATGGGCTCGGAAGATCGTTTTTTTACACGACTGTTTTGGTTTACTATGAAAACAATAACCTTACACAGGTTCCGGCCTTATCGATGGCTGTCATAGCCATTTTCTTTTATTGCAAAAAATTCCCTTTTTTACTGTTATTATTCTCTTTTTAACTGTTCTTGCCTGATTTTTTCAACAATATCCCAGTG
>CAZAMT010000132.1:0-10589 GCA_964486145.1 uncultured Bacteroidales bacterium | reverse complement strand
TTTTTCGGGGAGTTCAACGAAGTTAATTAATAAGGCTAAAACCAGTAAAACCAAATTGGTATGTGAAAATCACTGCCGAAAAAATTGATCTCTACAGCGTTGATTGGACGAAACCTCCATCGATGTAATATACCTGACCACTGACAAATGCCGATGAAGAAGATAACAGCCACAATGCAAAATTAGCAAGATCATCGGGATCACCAGTACGTTTTAACGGTATCGATTCCCGGATTGAATTTTCTGCCTCTTCATAAGTAATACCTTCTTTTTCGCTCTTCTTTTTGATGATCCTTTCTACCGCTGATGTTTTGTGGTAACCGGGGGCAATGATGTTTATATTTACTCCCGATCCTGCAATCTCCTGCGCCAATGTTTTTACAAAACCGACAACGGCCATACGTATGGAATTGCTGTACACCAGGTTTTGGATCGGCTGCTTTACTGATGCACTCTCGATAAATACAACGCGGCCATATCCTTGCTTTTTAAAATAGGGAATGGTTCGCAACATCAAATCAACCTTCCAGCGAAGTACGGAAAGATAGGCTTCATCCCAACCCGGCAATGCACTGTCTTCAAAGCTTGTTGCCGGAGGTCCTCCGCTATTGACAAGCAACCCGTGCACCTCATTTTTTTTAAATTCTTCGGAAATACGCTCAAGGGTGCTGTCGCTGGTAACATCGCCCGGAATCATATCAACTTTGCCGTTTAACTTCTTCTTTACGTTCTGCAGTTTCTCTTCATTTCGGGCATTTAAAATCACACTGGCACCCTCGCGAACAAGAGCTCTTGCAATTGAAAATCCAAAACCATCCGATGCCCCGGTCAAAATAAATTTTTGTTCTTTAAGAGATAAATTCATAAGGATTTTTATGAACCTGAACATCGTTAAAATTTGATTTGTTCAAACATTCATGCAATTTGCCCGTATAGAAAATATAAACGAACGGACTGAATATTTATTACTGTTTGATTATTAACAAGATGCGCAACAAATAATTTCATCGTTCGCGATACAAATTTTGAGTAAGATTACTATCTTAGTAAAAAAAACATAATATGCCCGAATAAAAATAATATCCTATGAATGTCATAAAAATCAAAGGAACAGAAGATACTCCAACAATATTGCTTGACGCTGATAGTGAAGTTTATGAGATATCAGGTCGGTCGCTGCCCGAGGACGTTGGCCAGTTTTTTGATCCGGTTTTGCAATGGTTGGATGAATACGCTGCAAACCCGAAAGAAAAAACTGAGTTTATATTTAAACTCACATATTTCAATACCGCTTCATCCAAACTTTTACTTGATATTTTGCTTAAACTTGAAGAAATGGGTGAAGCAGGCCATGATGTAAAAATTCTGTGGTACTACCCTGAAGATGATGAGGATATGCAGGAAGCCGGAGAAGAGTTTAATGAAATTGTTGATGTGCCATTTGAACACATTTCTTATTAAATATTTTTAAATTAGATATTTACAAAGGCTGTTGGGATTTCTTCCGACAGCCTTTTTTTTATTTCTTCCTGTTTACACCAACATCTTATTTTGTAATTCAAAAAAAAAGGCTGCCAATACTGACAACCTTTCCTGATGGTTATGTTGTTACTGATTTGGTTTTTGCCGATAATTTTTCAGCGAGATGTGCACCTTTTTTCTGCAAAATGGTGGTAATCCTGTACATCACAGGAACGATTACCAGTGTTAAAAAAGTCGCGAAAGTCAAGCCGAAAATAACCGTCCAAGCCATGGGACCCCAGAAATTTACCTGGTCACCTCCAATGTAAAAGTTGGGTTTGTATTCCGTGAAAAAACCACCAAAGTCGAAATTAACACCCATTGCCAACGGCAAGAGACCTAAAATCGTGGTAATAGCCGTAAGCAACACAGGTCTTAACCTTGTATTACCACCCTGCACAATACAATCATTTGCTGCATCCAAGGGTAAAAATTCTTCTTCATCCAAACCAAGCTCTTTCCTTTTTCGTGCTTTTAACAAGTCAATGTAGTCAATGAGTACAATGGCATTGTTTACAACAACACCAGCCAGTGAAATAATACCAATGCCTGTCATAATAACAATAAAATCCATACCAAATGTGGCGAGTCCGCCAAACACACCAATGGTGCTCAAAACAATGCTACTAACGATAATAAGTGGTCGGATCAGCGAATTGAACTGGGTTACAAGAATTAACAGTATAAGAGCTCCGGCAATTAGAAAAGCCCGCAATAAAAATGAAAATGCTTCATTTTGTTCCTGTTGCTCCCCGGTAAATTGATAACTGTAACCCGCGGGCATTTCGAATTCCTCCAGCACATTTTCAATTTGCTGGTTAACGTTTGTCGGGTTATATCCTTCAATCACATTGGAATAGAGTGTGATAACCCGATCCAAATCTTTTCTTCTCACCGAACTAAACGTGGTGGTATAATTAAACTCGGCAACTGCTGAGATAGGAATATGCCGTGGTGGTCCATCACCAAAAATTGATATTTTTAAATTTTTAAGTGCCGCCAGGTTATACCGGTACTCATCTTTCAGGCGAACCATAATGGGATAATCCTCCTCCCCAACTTTAAAGTCACTAACTTCGGTTCCAAAGAGTGCCTGGCGAATGGAATTTGCAATTTGTGATGTTGATAATTCATATCTCCTGGCCTTGTCTCTATCAATTTTCACGGTAAGCTCGGGTTTGGAGGTACTAATGTTCATCTTTAGTCCTTCAATACCTTCAATTTCTGCCAGTTCAATTATGGTTTGAATGGTATCGGCAAGGAAAATCAACTGATCAAAATCCTGCCCGATGATTTCGAGATTCACCGGCTTTCCAGTGGGCGGACCCATTTCATCTTTTGTAATCTCAAGCTGCACACCCGGATATTTTCCAATAAGTTGTTCGCTCAGGTCTCGCATAAGCGAGGAAGTATTTATATCCTGCCGTTCCTCAAAATCAACGAAACTAATGGTAACAATGGCTTCATTGGGTTTGCCCTCAGCGCTAAATTCGTTAGGGTCACCTTTTCCGACCGTTGTCAGGGTAGATTCAACAATATCCTGGTATGGTTCAAAGAAATTAAAAACATCCTGTTCCATGCTTTCGATGAAATTATCTGTTGCGCGAATATCAGTCCCTTCCGGGAGTTCGGCTATCACATTAATATAACTTGGATCATTGTCCGGGAAAAACAGGATATCCGGTCTTCGTCCAAAGAAAAACATGATGGTTACAATCATTAAAACAAAAGTTCCACCCAAAAACCAGATCGGGTTTCTACCACGCAAAGCAAATTTCAACGCCTTCAGGTATTTACTTTCCAACCAGGTAAGAAAAACATCCTGAAACCATGATTCTGCCCTGTGCAGCAATGTATGATAAAATACTCCCAGTAATCCGAAAATGATCAATAAATTACCAAGAACCATAAAAAATGCTGTATCCTGCAATACAAGTAATTTTAAGGCAACAAAAAACAAACCCGCGAGGATGAGAATGGTTGCAGTTTTGAGTCCGCGGCGTTTGGTACCTGATGTTTGCCTGTGTGTATGATTCACACGGATAAACGTCGCAGCAATCACCGGAATAATAACCAGTGCAATAAATAATGACGAAGTAAGCACAATGATTAATGTAATCGGCAGGTATTTCATAAACTCGCCGGTAATTCCCTGCCATAAAGCCAGCGGAAAAAAGGCAGCAAGGGTTGTTGCTGTTGATGTTATTATTGGCACGGCAATCTCTCCAACAGCTTCTTTGGCTGCATGTAAAGGTTTATACCCATTATCCACAAACCTGTATATGTTCTCGACTACTACTATGGCATTATCCACGAGCATACCCAGGGCGAGGATAAGGGCAAACAATACAATCATATTGATACGAAAATCGATGATACCTATGACCACGAAAGACAATAACATGGACATCGGGATAGCCAGTCCGACAAAAAGGGCATTTCGTAATCCAAGAAAGAAAAACAACACCATGATTACAAAGATTACCCCGAGGTATATGCTGTTTTCAAGGTTGCTTAACTGCATTTTCACCATCTCGGACTGGTCGTTGGTAATTGAAATATTGAGGTCAGGAGGAAGCATATGGTCATCCTGTGCCCGATCCAGTACTTCAAAAATATTGGAGGTTGCTGAAAGCAGGTTTTCTCCTCCTTTTTTGACCACCTGAACGGATACAACCAGTTGTTTATCAAGTCTGGCAAAACTTTTAGGCTCCTCATAGCCATCAATAACATCTGCAACATTGCCCAGGTAAACGACATTGTCCTCATCTTTTTTAATAATGATGTCTCTAAGTTCGTCAACCCGATCGAATTCCCCGTCTATTCTGATTGTCCGGCGGGTTTCTCCAAGTAAAATTTCACCACCTGACATGGTCACATTTTCGTTGCTGATGGCATTTGTAATATCATAGAAAGTCAGATCCATAGCTTCCATCTTGAGCATGTCCACATTGACCTTAATCTCCCGTTCATTCACGCCTTCAATTAATACTTTTGAAACCTCACCTACTTCTTCAATTTGATCTTCAAGATATTCCGCATAATTTTTTAGTTCCTCTACACTGTATTCACCTGATAAATTAATGTTTAGAATCGGAAATTCTGACAAATCGATATCCATGACAATAGGCCCCGGGAAGGTGTTACTTACCGGTGGCAGTTCATTTTGCGCCCTGTCAACAGCGTCTTTCACCCGGTTTTTAGCATCTTCGAGATCAACATCTGTGTTGAATTCCACAAATATCATGGATGCGTCTGTTGCCGATATGGAAGTAATCTCTTTCAGCCCTCTTATGCTTTCGAGTTCTTTTTCCAGTGGGCGGGTAACCAGATTTTCAATATCTATTGGTGAGTTGCCAACATATACGGTATTCACCAAAATTTGCGGCCACACAATTTCAGGAAACAATTCTTTGGGTAGGTTTCGATAGGTGTAAATACCAAAACCTATGATAATTGCAATAAGTATGTAAACCGTATTCCTGTTCCGAAGTGCGAATGATGTAATCCCGAAATTTCGCACTACCTGATTATTTAATTCCTGTTGTTTTTTACTCATTACCTTCGATTTAATTTTTCACAATACTGCCCAATTCAGATTGATTCCTTACTTCGACCGGAATTCCCGAGCTTACCACATTATATCCTGCAATGATTACCCTGTCGCCTGCCTTCAAACCACTTTTTATTTCAGTAATATCCTGGAATGACAATCCGGTATCAACATATTTTTTTGATGCCACCGTCATGTTATTCCTTTGTTCAATAACATAAACATATTTACCTGATATATCCTGTTTCATCACAATGGATGGAATGACAAGCGCATTCTTATTCGAGTAATCGTTGATCCGGATGGTAGAAACCATAAACGGTTTTATTTTTTGATTGGGATTGTTCATTTTCATTTCAATTTCGAAGGTTCTGTTGGCTTTATCGATAACTTTTGAAACCCTGTTTATCGGAACTTCCAGTACCATATCCGGCAGAGATGAAAAACTGATTGTAACAATTTGTCCTTCTTTGATGCTCCCGATGTATGTTTCTGAAATATCGGCTGTAACTGACAATCGATCCATATTTACCATTTCCAGTACAGGTTGAACTTGCGAGGCCAGTTCCCCCTCTTTCAGGTAAATCTTATCCACATATCCGGCAAATGGCGCCCTAATCTGTGACATACGCAATTGCGCTTTCACTGAGCTTAATTGAGACTGAAGCGACTCCATATTGGCTTTGGCCTGCAAATACTGGATTTCAGAGCCTATGTTTTGTTCCCAAAGTCTTTTTTGCTTTTCATAAGTTTTGGTTGCCAGCTCAAGATTGGTTTCAATCTGATTAATCTGGCTCACCATACTTTCGGTGTTAAGAGAAACCAGTAATTGCCCGTTAGACACCCGCTGCCCTTCGGAGACATGGAATTTTTTAATCTGACTGGGCATTTCGGCACTCACCAGTGCATAGTCAACGGCTTCTACCTCGCCATAGGCAACAATGAAATGGTTAAACTCCTCCGTTTTCAATTCTTTTACTTCCACCGGAATGAATTCTTCCACCCGCGTGCTATCCTGGAGTTTTTCTTCCATTTCCTTTATTTCATTTTCAAGCTTGTTGATTTTTTCCTTTTTACTAACAATCTGTTTTTTAATCATCTCGTTTTGGTCGCACCCAAAAAATGACAATATAAAAATGACGGCGATAATATGGACTACTTTCTTCATCATATCGTGTATTAAAAATTATTTAATGTTTTATCTAAAGTTATTTTGGCATTTAACAATTCAAGAATGGCATTGGTATATGCCGAATTACTGTCAAGATACTGATTGTTGGCTTGTGTCAAATCCAGACTTGAGGCCATCCCTTCCTTGTATTTTATCAATGTTCTATCGTAGATTTTTTTTGTTAAAGCCACATTTTTTTGCTGTGTTTTATATTTCTCAAAGGCGTTCTGAAACTGGTTTCTTGCCTGATCAACACCCATAATTAAATTATCTGCTGTTTGTGCTTTATTGTTTTTTGCCTTTTCGAGTTCAATCTGAGCCTGCTGCACACGCGCCAGTTTTTGTCCGCTTGAAAAAATAGGCACATTTACGCCCAATCCGATAACATGGTTTATGGTGAAGTCAAAATCCGGCCTGTTTGTCCTGTCGGTATAAGTATAAAAAGCATTTACCGATGGAAGAAATTTTGACTTTTCCCTTTTCAGGGATAATGCCTGTATCTGTTCCTGTGTCTCAAGCATGCGGTAATCAATGTTTTCCTGTAAATTAAACTCTTCGGATATGAGTTGATCCGGGTTCATTTGAAGTAAGAAATCCTGAATGGATTCAGTCAAAACAACTTTTTCTTCCAGCCCCATTCCAAGCTGAATTTTAAAAAGCAAATAAGAGACTTCAATCTGGCGGTCAATGGCATTCAATGAATTCTCAACCGTATTGTAGGTAACCTGTAATTGATCAAAATCCGTTTCTTCAAGGAAACCAGTTTCAACAAATGCTTTGGTTTCCTTTAGCAATTTTTCAAGGTTGACCAGGGTAGAATCAAGAATATTTTTATTTTCTTCGAGTACAAGAGCGGTGTAATAACCTGATGCAACATTGGCCTTCATTTCATCTTCACTTTTTTCTTTGGCATTTTGCGATAACTGTAAAAATGTTCTGCTGGCTTGCAATCCAACAATATATTCACCGCTAAACACCAATTGGTTGACTGTTAAACTATAGGTTGTGGAGTTTTTAACTGCAATGGCAGACTCTGACTGGCTTAGCCCCTGCATAATATCATCGAACTGGCCCGGATGAATTTCATTCAATCTGTTTATTATCGGCATGAATCCGGCACCTATGTTAAACGTTGGTATTTCTCCCGGCACATGCTGGTAATTCACTGTTCCGCTAACCTGCGGCAAACCGATGGCTGTGGTAGCCCAAACCTCTTTTCTGGCCGATTCAATATCAAGATTGGCATTCAAATGCGAATAGTTATTCTCAAGTGCATAATCCTGAGCCTCCCTCAAACTAAATTGCCGAATAGTATCCTGTGATTTGACCGGATGAATCGCAAATACCAGGAATCCTGTTAAAATGATAAATCTGCAAAACATACTATTACTTTTATTCATTTATTTCACTTATTTTATTCTCTAATACTTTCAACCCGTTCTGATTGGCTATTCCGTGTATATGGTAAATGAAAAGTTCCCTGAAAAACTTTTTTGAAGAAAGCTCATTGGAACTAAATATCTCTGATTGAAAAAGGTGCTCAAACCGCAATACATTGAGTTTGGCAATGATGTCTGCATCGAAATTGTTCCTGTAAATTCCTTCCTCGCGTCCTTTCCTGATATTCTCAAGTATCGATTGATGCATGTGTTCCCTTCGGGATTCAAGCACCCGATGGTACAAGTCCGGATAATACTTTTTTAGATCATATTCGGTTGCCGGATTAAAATTTTGCAACATTTCAACCACCTGCCTGTTCACTTCAAGTAGTTCTTCTATGGCATTTAAATCTGATCTTTCAATGCATTTTAATTCCTTTTTACGGCTTTGCATTTCAAGGTCAACCACTTTTTCGACCAGTTCACCTTTATCTTTTACATATTGGTAGAGCGTTTTCTTTGAAATACCAAGTTCCCTCGATACATCATCCATGGTAACACTTTTTATTCCATATTTTAGATACAGGCATTTCACCTTTTCTAAAATATTTTTCATTTCTTCATTCATATTTCAAAAATTGATATGGAATTGGAAACAATTTTTATGCCAAAAGTTTCCGTTGTATTCAAAGTATATATAATATTTATTGTATAATATAATCTTTAACAACAGATATTTTGTATTGTTTTATGTAAATCTTAAAAATTCAACCTTCAAAATATGATTTGAATTACCGCCATTAAATCAAAAAAACTGAAAGGAATGCATAAATTGTTTTAATATTGCTATCCCAACAGTTAATTGTGATAAACTTGTGAATTAATGAAGCTAAAAAAGATAGCATGTCAGAAATCAGAATTATTAAATGCAACTTCGATGATCCTGCGCATACAGAAGCGTTGGTGAACCTTATGAATCATTACATTAACGACAAAATGGGAGGAGGTGAGTCCATTCGCGGTATTCAAAAAGACAAGCTCATTGAAGGTCTGAGGAATTTACCAACCAGTTTGGTTTTGTTAGCCGAAGAAAACGGACAAATTGTTGGATTATGCAATTCATTCATCAATTTTGCCACTTTTACCGTGAAAAAATTCATTAACATTCATGACATTGTTGTGCTAAACGACCAACGCGGAAAAGGCATTGGCAAACGACTCATGGAAGCGGTTATTCATTTTGCAAAAGAAATTGACTGCTCCAAAGTAACACTTGAAGTTAGAGAAGACAACAGAATCGCACAAGAGTTATACAAATCGCTCGGATTTAAGGATTGTTCACCAAGAATGTATTTCTGGACCAAAATGTTGACGCAATAGATATGGTCATGATTCATACCTGCATATGATAATAAAAATCTTCGATAATAATTCAATGTCAACCAGCGATTTTTATCTTTGCACTCATTCAATTAAATTCATCACACATGACGGGTAAATTTATCATTTACAATACGCTAAGCCGGAAAAAAGAAGAATTTAAACCAATAAACCCGCCCCATGTCGGGATATATGCATGCGGACCAACCGTTTACAGTGATCCTCATCTGGGACACGCCCGCCAGGCAGTTATCTACGATATCCTTTATCGTTACCTGGAGCACATAGGTTATAAGGTAAGGTATGTTCGAAACATAACAGATGTAGGTCACCTTGAAGATGAAGTTAGTGGCGAAGGGGAGGACCGCATTGCCCGAAAAGCAAGGCTTGAAAAACTCGAACCTATGGAAGTGGCACAACATTATACCAACAGATACCACTTATTCATGGATTCGATTAACGTTCGGCGCCCCGGAATTGAACCACACGCTTCCGGGCACATCATAGAACAACAACAACTCATAAAAAAAATAATTGAAAACGGGTATGCCTATGAAGTAAATGGCTCTGTATATTTTGATGTTGAGAAATATAATCAGCACAAACCATATGGTATATTATCAGGGAGGAAGATAGAGGATTTAATGAGCAATACGCGGCAGTTACAGGGTCAGACAGAAAAACGCAACAGCCTTGATTTTGCTCTTTGGAAAAAAGCCAGCCCCTCCCATATGATGCATTGGCCATCGGAATGGAGCGAAGGTTTTCCGGGATGGCACCTCGAATGCTCTGCCATGAGCAATAAATACCTTGGTGATGCGTTTGACATTCATGGTGGCGGTATGGACCTGCTTTTTCCACACCACGAGTGCGAGATAGCACAGACCACAGCCGCATTCGGAAAAAGTGCCGTGAAATATTGGGTCCATAACAACATGATTACCATTAATGGCCAGAAAATGGCGCGTTCACTGAACAATTTCATTACCCTCGAGGAATTATTTTCTGGCAATCACGAGATACTTGATAAAGCATATTCACCCATGAGTGTGCGGTTCTTCATTTTGCAAGCCCATTACCGAAGCACACTCGATTTTTCCAATGAGGCATTGCAGGCATCTGAAAAGGGTTTTAAAAAACTGATGCAGGCGTTTAAACTCTTATCCCGGTTAAAAACAAATGAAACATCTACAGTGGATGTCAAGGAATTGAAAGAACGATGTGAAACTGCCATTGCCGATGATTTAAATACACCGGTTTTAATTGCTGCTTTGTTCGAAGGGGTAAAATGGATCAACGCCATCAACGAAGGATTAGAGAAAATTTCGTCTTCGGATCTTACAATTCTGAAGGACGGGATATTTATACCCTTTGTTTTTGATGTGCTTGGGCTGGTTGAAGAAACTTCCGGTAACTCATTAACTCCAAAACTTATTGAATTTATACTAACCATCCGGCTGGAGGCCAAGAGAAACCGGGATTTTGAAACCTCCGATCGCATTAGAGATCAGCTTGAATCCTTTGGCATTATTGTAAAAGACAAAAAAGACGGTTTTGATTGGGAATTAGCATAATCCCGCTATAC
>CAZAMT010000131.1:0-10956 GCA_964486145.1 uncultured Bacteroidales bacterium | reverse complement strand
TGTCGGGATATTCTAACCAAACTGAACTACCAGTACCATTTTGCGACCACAAAAGTAATGCATATTTTGATTCTTGCAAATATAATTCTACATTTTTTATTAGTTCTTACCGATTTTCAAAAATTGAGAAATGAACACTTCCATAACGTCGCAACTCCATAAAGTGGTTGTCTTCATGAAACTGATTGTTTTGTGAATGCTCCAAAACAAACCATCCGTTTTCATTTAATACTTCATTTTGAAAAACCACTTGAGGTAATTTTGGTAAAATCAGGGAATCGTATGGAGGATCAGCAAAAATTACATCATATTTTTTGTTTGTTTTTTCCAGAAACACCTCGGCTTTACCCTTTACCGTGTAAATATTTTCAAATCCAAGTTGTTCAATAACGTTTTTTATAAACCGGAAATGATAACCATCCTGCTCTACCAATGTTACTTCTTTTACTCCTCTTGATGCAAATTCGTAGGTTATGCTGCCGGTACCCGAAAAAAGATCAAGCACGATGCAGTCCTCAAAATCAAACCGATTTGAAAAAATGTTAAACAAATTTTCGCGGGCGAAATCAGTTGTTGGCCGCGCCCTTAAATTCTTTGAAACGGGAATCCTTCTGCCTTTATATTGGCCGCCTATGATGCGCACAGGTGCAGGTTAAAAAGGTTGGTAAAATAATGAAGCGGAAACTTATGGAACTTCTTCGAAAAAACAAGGTTTTCATTTGGGTTGCATGCGTGTACTTCACCCAAAAATTTACGAATTAGTTGTAATTCCGAGGATTCTGAAGATATAAATCCTGAGTAATAGATATATGCTTTTTCAGGGGATAAATGCAATTGCTTGAATACCGATACTACATAATAGACAAGGTCGTCAGGCGAGTGAAACTGAAATGTATTGTAGAGGTAAACTTGTCTGCCTTTGACAATCAACACATCAAAAAAACCAGAGTTCACATTGATATAAACCCTGCTATCCATGTGTGTTTCATCATGTTTTAGAGCATCCTGTATCATAGATGTGGCATGATGGTAAAAATACACCTTTCGGTACCTTCGGGTAAACTCATTTCCCAGATAGTTTGGAACCGTGAATACATTATAACCATTCATAGCAGGTAGTTCATTAAAATGCAATTCATCCAGGTCATCCATTTGGTGGTTACGCTCAAGCACTTGTTTTAAGGAATCTAATTGGAAATGTTTTTTGGGAATGAGGGTACTTTTAATGGTTTGATATGTGAACGAAACAATTTTAAATTTACGATGCAGGATTTTTTCACTTTGAATGATAGATACAATTTTATTGGTAAGATCATCCTGATCAACGGCAGTATTTTGAAATGGAGTATGTTTTAAGCATAAAACGGTTTTACTGTAAGGATCAAACACTGAAAAAGAAAATCCATTCAGGTTCACCTGAATGGATAAACTGTACGATATTGTATTTTTTAATTTTAAACCTTTATCAACAAGAGAAATCTCATACATAGATAGTGTTATTCCCAGTTACCGGCATTGTTGTTGGCCTCAGTTAATGAACCTACTTTTAATCCGGGATACCCGGAAATTGTTTCCCTTTCATCGTTAAAATTCACCACCAACTGCCTGTTCATGCCATGCAGCAATACATCATTATGAACTTTAGCTTCAAAAACCTGAACCGTAATACCCGAACCGGTTTCTACCTCACCTGCATCCATTTCAAATTTTGCATCGTCAGTGAAGGGAACATAACGCAACCGCTCAACCGGATAATTAGGTTTAAACAATGAATCAAGAACAGGAACTTTGGTAATTTTTTCCTCAACAATACCTTGTTCGATGGCTTGCTCCTGTGTCATTTCATCCATATCATATTCACCAATAATCCTTTCAATTGTAAATGAATCCGTCTTCAGAAAATTGATCAATGTATCAAAACTACCAGTATAATCACCGTGTTCTGATTTATACGCGTTCTGGGCAACACGGATATCTTTTAAACGCTCAATTGTTTGGTTGTACCGATTCTTTTGTTCCTTGTTAAACCTAATGGGGGTCATAATACTTTCGTAAAGAAGATATCCTAACAAAATGATAGCAATTCCTAAAACTATTTGTATTACCGTTTTCATTCTTTTTTAATGTTTATTTAATTATGTTTGACTGCAAATTTAAAAATAAATCTTAGATGTGAAATTTAATTTGTTTTTCTTTTTTACATGTTAATAAATAAACTCAAGAGTGTACTCTTACAAAAGCTGGATCACGAACCCTCGGGAAGCCAAAAAGAACTTCTTACTTTGCTTTCAAATTTTCTCGTATTACATAGAAATAATCAGTTATTTATTATCAAAGGTTATGCCGGAACTGGTAAAACAACAACAATAAGTGCATTAATTAAAACAATGTCTGTTTTTCGGATGAAAAACGTATTGCTTGCCCCAACAGGTCGCGCAGCCAAAGTGTTGAGTTTTTATGCACAGAAACCTGCGTATACCATTCATAAAAAAATTTATCGGCAACAATCTTCTTCCGATGGATTTGGCGAATTTAAGTTGGACCAAAACCTGCATACCGATACATATTTTATCATTGATGAATGTTCCATGATTGGAAATAAATCCGGTAATAACAGTATATTTGGAAGTGGCAACCTTCTTGAAGATCTCATTGAATACGTTTACCAGGGACGCAATTGTAAGCTCATTTTTGTTGGAGACACTGCACAATTGCCTCCGGTTGGGCTGGAAACAAGTCCTGCTTTAAATCCTGAATATATTCGCAGATTTGGTCTGGATGTATTAACGTATACCCTTACAGATGTTGTAAGGCAGGCAGAAAATTCAGGAATACTAACGGATTCAACAAAAATCAGGATTCAAATTGCTCAGAAGAAAGAGATTCATTCTTTCATTATAATGGATTTATTTGATGATGTTATCCGGATGTACGGGAATTATCTCGTTGAGCAAATCTCAGATTGTTATGACAAGTATGGCACTGAACAAACAAAAATAATATGCCGCACCAACAAAAGAGCTAATAAATACAATATGGGAATTCGCCAGCAAATTCTATGGCGCGAGGAAGAAATTACGGTAGGTGACCATGTGATGGTTGTAAAAAACAATTATTACTGGGTACAGGATTATGAGGAACTTGATTTCATTGCAAATGGCGATATTGCTGTCATTGAACAAATTATGGGTTACCAGGAACGTTACGGTTATCGATTTGCAGATGTGGTTTTGCGTATGCTGGATTATGATAACGTTGAGATTGAAACAAAAATAATGATTGACACCTTTCATCTGGAATCATCTTCGTTGCCATCAGATAAAAACAGGGAGTTTTATTATGCTGTAGCCGAGGATTACAGCGAAATTAAAAACAAACGAAAACGATTGAAAGCCATCAGGGAAAACCCTTTTTTCAATGCCCTGCAGGTTAAATTTGCTTATGCAATAACCTGTCATAAAGCTCAGGGAGGGCAATGGAAAGCCGTATTCATTGACCATGGTTATTTAACAGATGATATGATATCCAGGGAGTTTTACCGATGGCTTTACACGGCATTTACAAGAGCAACGGAAAAGGTGTACCTGGTCAATTTCAGGAAAGAATTTTTCAGTGAGGAAGATTAGTTCAACATTACATTAGTTTTCGGTTCATTCATAATTCTTTACCAGTACTTCATCGATAACCCCGCGTTTATTTGCTATAGAATTTACAAACCGGTTGGCTTTTACATATATAATGGTGTAATTTGCGTAAAGCGAATGGATAAATTCAGTTGATGAATTGGATAACAAAAAACGAATCCCTTTTTTGTCAAGCATATCGCAGGTTTTCTTCAAACGTTCCTGCTCTGATTTATTAAAACCATCATGCATATATCCCGTGAAACTGGAGCTTGCTGAAACTGGATGATAAGGTGGGTCAAAATATACAAAACTATCCCGGTCAATTTCCTTTAAAGCTTCTGTAAAATCTGCATTCAGGATTTGAATGTTGTTTTTTTTTAAGTAAGCACTCACAGCCCGGATGGTAGGTTCGTTTATTATGTTCGGCTTTTTGTATCTTCCAAAGGGAGTATTAAATTCACCTGAACGGTTTACCCGATACAAACCATTGTAGCAGGTTTTATTCAGGTAAATAATCCTTGATGCTTTTTCAACTTCCGACAGTTTATCAAATTGGCCGGTACGATCGAGTGCGCGGATTTTATAAAAGTACTCCGGCTGGTTTTTATGTTTCTTTAAATCATCTATCAATGCATCCGGTTCATCCCTTACAACCCGGTACACGTTGATTAACTGTATATTAAAATCATTAATAACTGCCTTTTTTGGTTGCAAAGTAAAAAGCACCGCGCCGCCTCCCACAAAGGGTTCAATATAGGTTGAAAACTTTTTTGGAATGTGGTTCTTAATGGCTGGAAGTAACTGTCTCTTTCCCCCGGCCCACTTGAGAAATGGTGTTATTCGATTGTCTTGCCGCATGTTGTTTTCGATTAAACTGGCTTGAATTTGAGATTAAAAATAACCAAATTATCAGTCAAAAATGCAAATTATACCCGCACTGTATCTGCCGTTCGGTTTTCCCGGTTTTACTTTTCAACATAATTTATAAACTGATTGGTTTATGGTTATTTGCTATTCATTATTTTCAGTAGAGGAGATTGGTAAACTAAAATAAAAGATGGTGCCTTTTCCTGGTTCACTTTCAACCCAAAGTTTCCCGTTGTTTTTTTCAATAAATTCTTTGCAAATCAACAGGCCTAAGCCATTACCAGTTTCACCTGCTGTACCTTCGGTTGATAGTGAAGGTCCGGGATGAAAAAGATTTTCAAGGGTTTCACTGTCCATTCCTACTCCGGTATCCGATACTGAAACAACCAGAACATCATCGTCCTGTGTAGCATTTATGGCTATCCTACCGTTGTTGTTTGTGAATTTAATGGCGTTGCCTACCAAATTCCGAATGACGGTTGAAATCATTTCTTTGTCAGCAAAACATGTCGATTCCGGGGATATAGAATTCTGCAATTGAAGGTGCTTTTGGCTGGCCATGGAAGTAAACAATTGAAGCGCATGGTTGCATATTGCATGTACGTTTATTTCTTCTGCTTTCAGGGTGGGTTTTTGCCTTTGATTATGCGACCAAATCAGCAGATTTTCAAGCAAAACATGGATGGAAGCCGCTGAATCATGAATGAATCTGTTGAATTTTTTGATTTTTTCCTGATCATAGGTTTCAAAGTTTCGGTCGATCAATTTTGAAAAATTGATGATAGTATTCATCGGGTTTTTTAAATCATGACTAATGATTGAAAACAGTTTATCCTTCATTGCATTTAATTCGCGCAACTCTTTTTCACTGTTTACCAGTATCTGCTCGTTTTTTTTGCGCCGCGTTATATCTTCTACCACGGCTATTCCGTACGATACATTTCCGTCAGAGTCGTTGATCCAGTTCAGGGAGACATTGGCCCAAATGATATGTCCCTTTTTGTGGATGTACCTTTTTTCAAATTGCGATGACACATACTTTTTGTCTGAGATTTGGTTTACCCCGGTGAACCCATATTGTTGGTCATCAGGATGTGTAAGTTGATTCACGTTTAAATTGAGTAGTTCGTTTCGTGAATATCCCATGATATCGCAAAACTTTGGATTTACTTCCGTTATAATTCCTGATGGAAGGGCCATCGCAATTCCGGCAGTAGCCTGCTCAAAGATTCCTTTAAATCGCTTTTCACTCTTTTCCAGTTCTTCAAGAGCCTCCTTTTCCATGGTAATGTCCGATACCGTAAGGCGGTAAAGAACCTGTCCTGATGGATCATCCATAAATGAGTTTGCCTGCACCTTTCCATGTATCAGGTTACCGGAGGCGTGCCTGAAGGCTATATTGTCGATTTCCAAATGCTTTCTTAACCGGATGCTCTTAAAAAAATTTGTAAACCGTGGTTTCGATTGTTCAGTAAGAAACGGAAATATGGATGCAAACCGGCACTGATCATGTGAAAGTCCGATTAAAGTACACGCTGCTTCATTCATTTCCAAAATGTTTCCTGTACTGTTTAATGTAAAATACGATACCGGTGCATGGTTATACAATTCCCTGTACTTTCTTTCAGATTTTTGCAACAGTTGGTTTGATTCCTGCAATTCTTTGTTCTGCATTTCAAGTTCGATCTGGTAAACATTCAATTCTTCGATCAACTTTTCAATGCTTTTTTTTTGCAAATCGGATGATTGGGTGCCCTGGGTTTTTAATTTTTCAACGGCCTGGTTTCTCAATCGTTCAAAACCCTTGTTCTTCGTTGCTTTCATAAATTCAATTCTCAATATATTTCCCGCGATTTCCTCAAATGAAGTTACAAAAAATATATTTGCAATACATATATTTTTTTGGGGTGTTCTTCGCCAGCAGATTTAAATACATGAAAATTAACACATTATTATTCGTGAAAGCCTGTGAGAACAAAGGTTGCCAGACATCGAAAAAAATTTTTTAAAAATTGATTCCCTCAGTTTTTAACATCGTCTTTTACTTATTGCTTTTTTCCCGGGAGGTACTTTTGCAACATTTCAACCAGTTCATTTTTGTTCACAGGCTTTGAAAGATAATCATTGCATCCCGCGTTGATGGCTTTGTCGCGGTCGCCGGAAAGAGCGTAAGCAGTTTGGGCAATAATGATTACTTCCTTATCAAACTCCCTGATTCTTTTGGTAGCTTCATATCCATCGATGCCGGGCATTTTTATATCCATTAGTATAACATCAATTGATTTGTTTTTATTACATATTTCTAAGGCTTCCAAACCGGTTGTTGCAGTTAAAATATTCTTGCAGAATTTTTTTATTGTCTCCCGGAGGTACATATTACCGGCGGCATCATCTTCTGCAATAAGCACTGTAAGGTCACGCAAATTGTGTTTTGGTTGTTGTTTTGATGGTTTATCATCGTTAGATGATTTATCCATACTTTTGCTTTTGTATGGCAGGGTAAATTGAAATTTCGAGCCTTTTCCTTCATCAGATTCCAGCGAGATGGAGCCGCCCAGCATTTCGATATACGCTTTGGTAATGGACAGACCGAGTCCGGCACCTTCATATTGTTTATTAAGGCTTGTATCAGCATGGATAAATCTTTCAAAGACTGCTTGTTTGCGTTCTTCGGGGATTCCTACCCCTGTATCTTTAACATAAAATTCAAGGAAATTACCCTGAACAGTGTATCCAAACCGTATGTTGCCATGATCTGTAAACTTAATGGCATTTTTGATGAGGTTTGTTAGAATAGCAATTAGTTTCTCCCGGTCTGTTTCAATCATCAATTTGCTCATTTGAACTCCTTTATTACCTATGAGCTCAATCCCCTTAGCAGTTGCCTCGTGTTCAAAAAAAGTATGGCAATAATCCAGGATTTCATTTACATCGGTTTCTGTATATTGTATTTTCATCTGGCCTGCTTCAATTTTTGAAATATCAATCAGGTCATTGATGAGATTCAACATGCGTTTTCCACTTTCCCGGATAATGTTGATGTATTCTTCCTGCTTTTCTTTTTCCAGATGCTGGGTTTTAAGCAGTTCGGCAAATCCAAGAATGCCATTCATAGGTGTCCTTATCTCATGGCTCATATTGGCCAGGAAAGCCGATTTTAGCCGGTCGCTCTCTTCTGCCTGTTGCTTAGCCATTTCAATTTGTACATTCATTTCCTGAATGCGATCCAGACTTTCACTCAACTCTTCATTTGTTGTTAGATACTCTTCATTTTTCGCTTTGAGTTTCGCTTCGTACTTCTTTTGCTCTGTAATTTCCCGAATGACACCAATTGAACTGATAAAGTGATTTTCATCGTTATAAATTAACTTTTCATGAACATGGTAATGGTGTATGTTACCATCAATGGTAAGTGAGAATTCGTATGTAGTGGCAGGCTGTTTGTTATCCACAGCTTCTTTAAACCGTGAGATGATAAAAGATGTTGTTTCCTCATCCATATTGAGTTCAGTCATGAACTCGAGAAGATCATGTGTTTTAATGTCATTCTGAGTTATATTGAACAGCTTTTCGATATTACCCCCGGTAAACGTGAGTTGTCCTTTTTTGTCTGTCATATAAATAAACTCGTCGATATGGTCAGTAACAAACCGGTATTGTTCCTCACTGGTTCGCAAAGCCACTTCGGCATTTTTTCGCTTATCAATATCAAGATGTGTTCCTACTGCACGTAAAGGTTTTCCATTTTCATCCCATTCGAGGACCTTTCCACTGTCATATATCCATTTCCACGTACCTTCTTTTGTAAGGGCACGGTGTTCGGTATGGTAAAAATCAGATTGGCCTTCCAAATGCATTTGAAGTTTCTCAGTAACCATCGGCAAATCATCCGGATGTACCAGTTTTTTCCATGATTCAACAGTTGGTTCAATCTCATCATGATGATAACCCAGCATTTCAGCCCAACGATCATTAAATATTACTTCACCGGTTTTTATATTCCAGTCCCACAGACCCAGGTTAGCTCCTTTTAGCGCCAAATCAAGCCTTTGTTCATGTTCTTTCAACTCTTTTTCACGCTGTTTAATTTTTGTGATGTCTCTGCTTATGGAAAGAATCACCTGTTCGCCATTCAATTGTATCAGCGCAGCAGACATAATGCCGTCGATGTTATTCCCGTTTTTTATCTGAAAGCGGGCTTCAAAATTTTGAACCTGTCCATGGTCTTTTAAGGTTTTTATCAATCGGTTCCTGTCATTGGAATCATGCCAGATTTGAATTTGGTCGCTTGATAATGATAGCATTTCATCATGTGAATATCCTGTGATTTGGGTAAATCCTTCATTAACATCAACAAATGAACCATCTGCAACACGTGAAATAGCAATGGCATCGGGATTGGTATCAAATGCCAGGCGAAATCTCTCCTCGCTTTCCTTCAGGCTTTTTTCAGCTTGTTTACGCTGGGTGATGTTTCTTACAAACTCAATAACACCATTTACTTCTCCGGTTTTGATATCGGTAAGCGGATAACTAAACAGTTCAAGCCATTGTACAGGTGAACCCGTGGATGGAGTACCACTGATGATCTCAGATTCGGTTTTACCGGTTTCCATGCATCTGATGGTGGGGCATGAATTGCAAGGACTGTCGGCGTTGTGGTAGCACTCGAAGCATTTTTTACCGATAATCGGAAGGTTTTGTTGGTACCACTTTTCCATAACGGGATTGACATACCGAATGGTTAAATCTTTATTTAAAACGCTGATACCATCTTGTATGCTATGAAATACAGCCTTCAGGAACGCCTCTGATTCTTCAATTTTACGGCTTTTTTCATAATCTTCTGTTACGTCCCTAAATACCAGGACTATACCGGTTATGCTGCCATTTTCATCGCGAATGGGAGCTGCTGAGTCAGCTATTTGATATTCTTTTCCATTTTTTGCAATAAGTACCGTATGATTGGCAAGGCCAACGACTTTTCCTGTTTCAAATACCTTTTTAACAGGATTTTCGATTTCTTCCCGGGAATATGCATTGATTATATGAAATATCTCAGCAAGGGGCTTGCCGGAGGCTTCTTCTTCATTCCATTTAGTTAACCTGCTTGCAACCGGATTCATATGAACAACGTTTCCGTGTATATCAGTTGAGATAACAGCATCGCCAATGGATGACAATGTAATTCGCAGGTTCTCCCGGCTTTCGCGCAGGTTGCTCTCTACAAGGGTACGCTTTTTAACGTGCACAGAAAAAATATAACCAAAGAGAAGAAAGAAACCAATCATTGTTATTCGGATGTACACTTCACGTATGGGAGGATCAGTAACAGTAAGTTCAAAAAATGTTTGCCATTCATTGTTAAAAAATATGTAGTCAACCAAAGAGTCAATGAGCCAGGCAATGATTCCGAATAGCAGAGCTATGAAAAGAATACCGTACCGATAATTCAAAATGTTTTTTGAAAAAGCTGAAGCAAATGGATGAGCTTCAGATGATCTCCTATCCTTCAATGACCGGATGTCATTTTTAGTGTTCAAGGTATTATGTGTTAGGTTTAAGTTAATGCAAAGTAAATATTTTTAGACAATTTGCTATTCAATCATCATGGAAAAAAAATCATAATTATAAAATACTTATGTAAACCGTTAGAAAACAAATAGTTTTTCAGGAATAACTGTTATATAACATATTTTCAGGATGGGTTTTTCATTTATCATTGAGATTAAATTGCCTGTTGCATCCAGGCCTGCAGATGCTGCATATTCAATAGCACCAGTATCCGGATTGGCATCACGCACCCATAAGTTAAAAACCAAAAGAGCATATAATTCCGTGGATGCGGCATCAATGGCTGCGTTTTGAGCCGTAATGGCGAAATCACCTTGCTCTGCATCGCTGAAATATACATCTGGCAAAGTAATCCTAACCTCTTTGGAGGCATTTCCTTCCGGTGTCCAATTATGGGCTGATGTAAACAAGTTGTTCTCCAAGGTGAGGATTCCGTTATCTTTTAAATTAATCAGGGGATTGTAAGAAAAAGATGAACGAAAGAATTCTTCTTCACCGGAGTGCAGGTGTTGTTTGATGTAAATACCGGATGATCCATTTGGCTTGATGATGAAACTGCCAAAGTATAGATTTGCATTAACAGCACTGGGAGCACCTGCAACGATAAAAATGTTTGAATGAACAGTTAGTTATTGAAACACGTAAAGCCCGGGAGCATAAGACAAAAACGACATGTTAACTGCTCTCCGCCGCTCATAAACGGTCATCGACATTTCAGGAAATGTGATAAGATCTACGTTGTTTTTTGCTGCTAAATTGTCAGATTGCAGTAAATGTCAATATTCTCAGAGTTATCATCTCTGACAGGTTTGAACCGGGCTGAAGCAAGAGTAATACCCAAATTGAGCGATTATTCCCTTCGGTCATGAGCTAAAGGTTCCGCTCAACG
>CAZAMT010000130.1:0-10971 GCA_964486145.1 uncultured Bacteroidales bacterium | reverse complement strand
TAAGAAATTCAGGCAAGATTAAATTTTTATTCCCATAAAGAGAACATCATCGACCTGCTCATTGGCGCCCATCCAGTCAAAGAAGCTGTTTTTTACAATTGAAAACTGTTCTTCCATGGGTTTTTGATTAATTTCTTCCAATAACTTTTTAAGCCTTACCATTTTAAATTTTTTGCTCATGGGTCCGCCAAACTGATCGGGATATCCATCAGAAAACATATAAACAATGTCTCCTTTGATCAGTTGAAAACCCATTTCTTCGAATTGTTTTTCTTCTTTGTGCATATGTCCGCCTACTGAACTTCTGCTACCCTTAAGATAGAGTTCCTGACCGTCTTTGTAAATAATCATGGGGCGCATGGCCGATGCAAAACGCATATAATTGGTATTTATATCAATTTCACAAACGATGATGTCCATCCCGTCATTCGATCGCTCGGCTTCCACATTTTGATTGAGTGTATTCTTCAATTCATCATCCAGTTGAATAAGTATTTCAGCAGGTGAATTTACATCATCTCTCAGACAAATATCTTTGATCAACGTAGTTCCGATCATTGACATAAAGGCTCCGGGAACCCCATGACCGGTTGAGTCGGCACAAACGACAACAAACTTTCCAGGTTTGGTTTCATCAAACCAGTAAAAATCGCCACTTACAATATCCCGGGGCAGATAGAACACAAAACTTCCGCTAAAGTTATTCTGCAAATTGCGCATTGAAGGTAGAATACTTGCTTGTATTCGTTGAGCATAATTGATGCTATCGGTGATATCCCGGTTCTTAATTTCAATTTCTTCTTTTTGTTCAACTACCTCTTTGGTGCGCAATTCCAGTTGGGTTTGAAGATACTCCTGGAGTTGTTTTTGTTTTCGTTCCCGATATTTAATAATCAGATAAAAAATACCAACCAACAGTAAAAACATACCGATAATAAACCACCAGGTTTTCCAGAAAGGCGGTTTCACCTTGATTTTTATGTCAAGGGGTTCTTCGGTAAACACACCATCGTTATTAAATGCCTTTACTTTAAAATGATACACCCCATCTCTCACGTTATTATAAGCTACCACTCTCTCCCTGGAGGGTTTCGAAAACTCAGCATCAAATCCTTTACCATCAAACATATATTGATAGGCAACATCTTCCGGGTGCTTGTAGTTTAACCCGATAAATTCAATTTGAATTTTATAAATATCATATGGTAATGTTATTTCATTTTGAATATTCACCGGTTTATCATTAATCATGGCCGATACAATATTTAACATTGGTGGCACATCATTTTTTAAGTTATTTCTGTAATTGTAACGAATAAGACCGGTCGTAGCTCCAAGGTAGATTATACCATCTTCGGATTTGTCAACTGCATTATTGTTAAAATCACCAGAAAAACCTTCTTCCGGGCCATAGGTGTTAATTATAAAATTTTTTATATTGATGGAACTCAGCCCGGTGCGATGACCTGTCCAAATAACTCCGTTTGGATCACTTACAAGACTGTAACAAAAATTAGATTTTAGTCCACTGTTGGTCGTAAAGTTGATTAGAGAATCAGCACTGAACACAAAAATACCATTTCCGTATGTTGCAGCCCAGATCCTTCCCTGGTTATCTTCGATAATCGACCTGAATTCAAGTTCAATCCCATTAATATCCAGTTTCTCGTCAACCACCTGCTTATCTTTTATGGCATACAGAGCATTTGATTTAGTTGCCAGCCATCCACGTCCCTGCGAATCAATAAAAACCTGCGAAATATTGTTATGAGGCAATCCATCCTGCGTATTCATATTGACTTTCTCACCAGTTTCAGAATTGTAAATATAAATACCATTCTTTGTCGAAAACCAGATTTCCTCGTCATCGCCTGTAATATGATTTATGGATTTGCCAAGGGAATTATCTGCAATGTTCAATTTTGTAATTCGATTATTTCCCGTGGATATTGAATATACACCCGATGATTCCGTTCCGATCCACAATTTATCCGGCTCATTTGCGTAAAGAGCGGTTATTTTATCATCCGGAACACCATTTGAAAGACCGAAAATAATTGCATCCGTCGGATCTGAAGTATTTATCCGTTTCAGAAAACCATCGCCCCCATAATAAATATAGTCGCCCAATGCAGCCACAGAGGAGACATCATTATCTGAATAAAAAATAAATGCTTCTTCCAGTTTTTGCTCCAATCCTTTGCCATAAGTAGCAATCCATATATTTCCTTCAACATCTTCGAATACAGAATTAACATTATTGGTTGATAAACCGTTTGTTTCATTGTAATTTACAATCGAACCATATGCCCCGGTTTGATCTTTCGATATCCGGTATATACCGCTGCCAAACGTACTAATCCATAGTTGCCCTGATTTATCTTCCGTAATTGCTTTGACGTTTTCATAGGCCAGTTCGCTATCTTCAACCATCTTAATTAATTCATAATCTGTGCCTGAAACTATCCTCAACATATAAAAACCTTCACCATCAGTACCTATCCAATAAGTGTTCTCTGAATTGGTTTTGGCAATATATTGTACCGGAATATAGGCCAGTTCATCAATTTCGCCAATAATATCCATATTGGTCTTGTCAGGCGTGAGTTTACCAAGCATTAAGCCCTCAAGAGTGCCGATAAGTACTGTTCTCTCCCCGGTAATTGCCAATGCGGATAGCAAGAGATTTTCGAAAGGACCGGAAATAGTATCCACATCCAGGTTTTCATCTATTAAAATTAGCCCCTTATTTTGTGAAACAGCAATTACTTTATCTTCAAATTCAACAAAGGAATTAATTGTACTACCTGAGGCATGGGGGATTTCAACATGGTTCATTTCATTTCCGTTATACCTTACAACATGTCCTTTACTTGTTCCAAACCAGAGATTGCCATTGCTGTCTTTTAAACTTGTATTTATAATTACATTAAGTAAAGAATCATCTTCTGATACGAAGCCAAAACCGTCAAAACGGCATAATCCTTCCCCTGTACCTACCCAAATAAATCCATTTTTATCCTGATTGATGGTATAAACATAGCGGTCGCAAATCCCTTCCTGAGCGCCGTATGATTTAAATTTATAGGTTTGGGAGAAGCTGTTAACGGAAATAAATGCCGCAACAATCAGAAAAATACGGCTTCCGGCTTTCGACATCAATTTTATCAGTTTAATGTATCGATACATTGGTTAAATTTTTAGAATATTATTATTGCGGATCTGGTGATGCTTGTATGGTGTAGTTATATTTTGGAACTCCCCCAATTGGAATTGACATAAACGGTAGCATCTCACCATATTGGTTTTGCACGTAAATAACCACATTATTGTTTTTTACAGCCGGTGATCGTCTTTTTATAAACTGAATATCAAAAGATGTATTCTTCTCTTCTGCCAAAACCTTAAATTCACTTTCTACCCAATTATCCTCGTTGGAAACTTTCGCCATTTGTCCTTTCCTTGCAACAGAAACAACGCGAATAAAACCATCATTGTCCCAGTCGAAATTAGCCATTTTAACGGTGATGGTTCTATCGTCAACGTATGGGTAAATATGTGATTGTTCCATAGGATCATCATGCAAACGAAAAGAGTATTCAAACGCGAATGCATTTCCTCCCTCCACAGCTTTGTTTACATCCGGTTGTGTGCTAAGAAAGAACCGATAAAGGTTACCGTCATCGCCAGTTAATCCGTCAACAATAAGTTTTATAATGTTTCCTCCGAATTTTTTCACAAGTTCTCCTTCTGTTGGATTAAATGGACCGAAAGTATACCAGTCATTATCGTACTTTGGATGAGTAGCAAATGATTTTTTTGCCAGTAAATTCCCACTATTGTAGTTTCCTATGGGATCTGTTTTCTGGGCATCGGGTTCTGTAAAACAGCCTTTACCTCCATAAACTGAAAAAGTCATACGTGTGTCCCATTCCCCGTTTAATTCATCAACTTCTCCTCCTGTTTCAGCATCAAAAACACGAATATACACGGGGTCGTTAAAATCCTCCGGAACAAGGAAAAAAAACGTTTGGGAAAAATCATCGTCTCCCCAGGAGGTTTCCGCTTTAGGGCCAAAGGTCATCAGGTAGGGTATGTTTTCTTCATCTGATGGAAACTTTTGACCAAATCCTGTATTCAGGAAAAACAAAGCAACACCGAGAAGTAATACTAATTTTGTCATAAATCAAAAAAAAAATTATATCGTTTGTTAACAGTCTTAAACATCAGGGCTATTATTATAACTCAAACCATCTTACGATAAGTTTAAGATTATGTTTTCCTTAGCAAGGATCGTTATTTTAGCAAATGAGTTAATCTCTGAAATTAAAAAAAATGATTGATTGATCCTTTAATGAAAACTATTTCCTGACCATTGAAGGATTCTCAACGGATAAAATTACCACGGTTTTATAGGTGCAATGTTTTTGTGCTACCGGCTCTTCATCTTCTGTTTGACTTTCTACTCCCAATTTCACCTGATAAACACCTGGCTTCTTAAATATATGGCTTACCTTTTCACCAATTTTTTTATAACCATCGCCAAAGTCCCATATATATTTTGTAATAACTGCATTCTTCAAAAATGTTTCACTTCCATCAAAGGTTAGTTCCTCAAATACATTTGCTGTATCAGGGCAGGTTATGTAAGGTTGCTCAATATCCTCCAACACAAAATTGTAGGTAGCTTCACTAAAATATACATCCCCGGTAAGTGTGTCAATTACATTCAACTGGATGAGATATTCGCCCGGGCCATCGAAGCAATGCCTTGCCGTTAAATTTCGAACTTTCGTACCATCTCCAAGATCCCATTCATACTTCAATGAGGTTGTATCCAAATCCATGCTTCCGGCTTCCGAAAAAACAAAACAATAGTTATTTTCTTGTATTTCATTGCATGTATTAAATTCAGGAAGTGTAGATTCAAACGAAAAAATATCATGGGAACGGTTTCTTGTAGTTGTAAAGTATCCTGAGTTTAATGACTCATCAATGATCAACGCGTAATCGTCCCGTTTTGAATTGATTGGCTCACCAACATTTACCGGTGCAAGCCATTTTCCATTTACTTCGTCCGCGAAAAAAATATCATGTCTTCCCAGACCTTCATGTCCGTTCGAAGCAAAATACAACCTTCCGATGGAATGGTAAAACGGAAACACCTCATTTCCGGAAGTATTAATTACCGGACCAAGATTTACTGGTTCATTCCAGCGACTTCGCCGTTTTGTACACATGTAAATATCATATCCACCCTGGCCACCAGGCACATCTGCACAGAAAAATAATTTTGAACCATCAGGGCTTACGTATGGATACGTAATATTATATTCTTCATACTTTTCAGAAAAAGGATAAAATGGACGAATATTACTAAACCCTGTTGAATTAACGCTTGCAACAAAGAGGCCAAGTGTATTGTCTTCCTTTGCTCCTTTACCTGCATTTTTTGAAAAATAAATTTCACGGCCATCCGGTGTAAATGTTACCGGCCCATCATGAAACCTGGTAGTTAAATCATACGAGAGGATACCTGGTTTCCCCCATTCGCCATTTCCCTGTTTGTTAACGTAATAAATGTCAAATAAAGGCACCTCATCCGATGTAATATCTGATTTCCATACTTTTGTCTTCCTGTTGGAAATAAATACAAGGCCATCTCTAAAATATACCGGAGCAACTTCAGCAATTTCATTTCTGCTAAAATCGGCTTCCTTTACCTCGTAATAGCTCTGAGAATGCATCAATGATGGCAAATGAAGCATCAGTAGAACGGGCATTATGTGTACAAAACTTCTCATAGGCTAAAAATCAATAGGATTCGCAGCATCAATGATATAACGAAACTCGTAACGCAACATTATTTCATGTGAACCATTTATATACCTGCTAATACTATTACCTGAAGATAGAAAGGTATCATACGAATAACCGATTCTCAATTGTTCATTCACCTTTATTTGGGCCAAAGCGATCATTGAATTTGATTCGTTGCTGTATCCAGCCCCTAAAGTAAACCTGTCATCCAGAAAGTCAAAATTTACATTTCCGCCAATTACAAAAGGAAATTCATTATGATAACTAATAAGTATGGCCGGAGAGATGTTTACTCCAGAGGTACTGAATTTATACCCCGAGGTAAAGAAATAGTTGTATTTATTGAAATCATGAGATAACGCGATACCCTTGTCCGACTGGGTAAATTCTTTTGATAAAAGAAGTGGAACAGATGCACCTGCAAAAAATTTGCGGGTATAATAGTATACGCCAACACCAAAATTGGGATAATAAAAATTTTCTGTGGTATTGAAAACAGGGTCCTGTGCTGACCTTGGTGATATTAGAATATCACCATAATTTGAATTTGTAAGTTCAATCCCACCCTTTAGTCCAAACGCCAGTTTACCAATCCTCAAACTTGCGCGGTATGCATAGTTAAAATATAAACTGTAATTATTGTCGATGCCGATTTGTTCATGCATCAGCAGAACTCCTATTCCAATTTGATTATTTTTGAGGGGTGTATGTGCACTCAAGGTCTGATAGATTGGAGCTCCATCAAATCCCACCCAGTTATTTTTATAAAAAAATGCCGTGCTCAGTACTTCCCGACTGCCAGCAAAAGCCGGATTAATCGTCAGGCCTTCGGTCATATATTGATTAAACCTGGGATATAATTGGGCACTGACAGTGGATGACAATGCCATAAGAAAAAGAAATATGTAATGATATACCTTCATATTATTAACGTCCGGCAGCAGACCTCCTTAAAATTACAAATCCTTTCCTGGCCTCTTTGTTATTAATATTTAAAATCCAATAGTAGGTTCCTTCAGGCAGTTGTTCTCCGTTGACATCCTTACCATCCCAAAGGGTTTCAATTCTTGTCATATCATACGTTGATGGACCAAATACAACGCTTCCCCATGAATTAAACACAATCAACTCGTATGACCTTCCATCCTCGATACCTTCAATATAAAAATAATCATTGATGCCGTCTCCATTTGGTGAAAAGGCATTGGGTACAAGGATATTTTCCACTTCAACTAACATTGTATCAGACTGCAGGCATTCACCATTCACAATCTCATAAACAATTTGATAATCACGACCAAATTCATTAAAAGGAAATGTGATTTCGCTATGGGTTTCAGATGAATCGGATATATATGCACCTTCTTCAATCACCTTCCACCTGACATCCCCAAATGACACTTCCTGAGTAAAAAGTTCAAAAACAAATGTATTGTATAACACTGTATCCAACGGAATTCCACTTTCATCAGGTTGCCTGAAAAATATAATGGAATCGGTCGCGGTAGCACTGCAAATATCGTTTACTTCCGTCCAGTTTATAGAAAATGCTGTATCAAATCGGGCAGCAGTAGCTAATGTAAGCTCACTTGTGCTATCTTGAAAATTTACATATTCACTGTTCCAATAGGCCAAGAACTTAGATGAGGCCGCTTCAATTTTAGCAGGACCAACGCATACATCCTCCATAAAAAGTATTTCAGGTTCCGGTACCTCCACTGAAGTAACCGTAACCTGCCCGGTTAAATCCGTTGCTTTGCAATTATTTGCATCTACCACCGAATCAAAGGCGATGGAATGTTCCTGACGTGTTTCAGTGTTTTCGTACCAAATCGTCATTTTATCAGTACTATTTATAACCTCATCGTTAAAGTTATCATTCAGATAGACATTCCAGGGCGATTTGCCGGTTAGCGATAGTTGTAGTTTTAAAGGTTCACCATCACAAATGACTGTATCGTATGCAGATGTAATCTGTCCGGTTGGTAAATCATGAATGCGGAGAAGGACATTTTCGCTGGTATCTTTACATTGATTGTATTCTCCCGAGAATACCAGCCGACGAAAATATAAACTATCAGTTAATGGTAAGGTAATAAAATCCTGTTGCGACATGGTACTGTTATTCTCTGCTTCTTCCCATGAGTTCCCCATCGGGCTTCTTTCCCAGGTAAACATATATTGGCCCTCCATTCCTCCAGCAGGAGACGATCCTTCGAGTTTTTTAGGAATGTTATAACAGGTATATGTAACAGGAGCTTCAATAATCGAGTTGTTTTCTATTGATGGCAGGATGGTCACTTTTATTGTATCACTAAAATTCGTGCAAATATCAGAGGTAACCGACCTTCGATAAAACATTGTTTGCAATAATTCACTGGCTTGATAAGCAGGCTGACTGTTTTCATTTGGCGCTGCATTCCATGAGGCTTCATCCAAAGTTTGTCTTTGCCATTCGTAAATAAAACTACCGTAACCGCCGGATGCCGGAACTTCATCAAACTTGTTGGGTGCAAAGCCGAAACACAATGTTGTATCAGAGGTTGCAAGGTTATTGATAATTTCCGGTACAACCTCTATTTCAATCACATTACTGGTATCGTAACAAGCCCCCGAATTGACTACCTTGCGAAAATAGGTTGATTCAAAAAGCCTGCCCGGAGCAAAATCATCATCTTTATTGTTGCCAGGTTCCTCCCAGACAGACTGAAAGATACTATCCTGCCATGTATGAATATAATCGGCATGGTTACCCCCGGCGAGTGAACCGTTATCTACAAGCAACGGAGCTGTATCTCCGTAACATATTTTATGGTACTCAAAAATCAGGTTGTTCTCAATGGGTGGTTGTACATCAATGGTAACCGTATTGCTGGTATCAATGCAAACGCCTGACCTGACGATTCTTCGATATTGAGTAGTATCGGTTAATGGAGGAGGTTGAAAATCTGCATTCAGAGTATCATTTCCAAGACCACTCCAGGGTCCAGTCTCTTCTTTTTCCTGCCAGAAATAGTAATAATTTACATGGTCACCGCCGGAAACCATATCAGTGCCGGTAAGTTTATCCGGAATATAACCGTAACATTCTTCCTGACTTTCAGCAATGTCGTAATTCTGCAAATCCGGTTGAACAATAATTGTAACCGTATCGCTGTAGTCCCGGCAAACCTTTACTGATTGAATGTATCGTCTGTAATATGCAGTATCAGTCATCACACCGGGTTCGATTGTTGTATTGGTTGTTGAACTATCTGCTCCCAGCCAGGTATCAAGGTCATTGCTTACTTCCCAACGGAAGAAAAAATTGTCATCTCCCCCTGTTGGTTCCTCACCGGTAAGTGTTTCCGCTCTCTCTTTGAAGCACAATACCTGATCTTCGGCAATTTCATTGTTTTCGATGGCTGGCCAGACAAAAATTTTCACGAATCGACTTGTATCATATTGACCTGCCGAAGTCACTACCCTTCTGAAATAGGTAGTTGTATCAAGTGGGTTGGTTGTAAAGTTCAATGAATCTTCGGGATCAGCAGCATAATTACTCCAGTTGATTGAGTCCAGGCTATATTGCCAGATATAATCGAACACACCATCGCCACCACGTGGCATGGATGCCTTGATGGTATCCGGCACCTGGCCGGCACAGATGGTATCTGTTCCTTCAATGAAATTAAATAAAAAGCCGGTCAACGGTAACCGTAAGTTGCCAATAGCACCACCGTCACCACCTTCAAATCCGAGATAACTTTGGCACGCAGGTTCAATTCCGCCAGGCTGTCCGCCCGCGGTGTTGATGGTAACCGAGGAAGGATATTCTCCCCCTCTATACCACAAAACACCAGCACCACCGCCACCACCGGCTCCAACACAGAGATCTTCTTTTTGAACGGCACCACCCATCCCACCGGAAACGTCAATGTTGAGATTTCCATCAATGGTAATATAATCGAGTAAAACTGTACCTCCGGCACCTCCGCCACCGCCCCCGGCTGTTGCAATTCCGGAAACGTTTTCTCCATTTACAATTAAACTCGCATTATTGGATTCAATGACTTGTGTAAGAATCAGTATCATTCCGCCGCCATCACCACCTTTGGTGGCAACGTGATCATCATCGCGGGTACTCGTGCCTCCTCCGCCTCCAAATGTTACTTTGTTGCCCGATTTGTTATAAAAATAGGATGGCTCTGCTATTCCGCCACTTGCTATTTCGCCTGAACAGCCACCGGATTGCATTCCCCCGGTTCCTCCGGTACCATAATTTGCACCGCCGCCACCGCCACCAAACATGCCGTTTGTACCACCGCCACCATTTGCAGCACGACCAAATCCCCTCTTCCAAACAGAACTGGCGGTAATGAAACCCTCTCCCTTTAATCCCCCCTTTTGAGCCGAATCAACATGGAAATATGCTGTACTGCCTGTCTGGCAGCCTCTTGTATAGTCGGGATCACCAGACGGATCAGCACCCCGGAATCCTGCTCCTCCTGCATCAATATCTGCATTCAAAATTAATTTGCTGTACGTGAGTATTGGAAATACACCTCCTGTTGAACCGTCCCATGGTTTTACTGAAATGTTGCTGTTAACAACACCAATGTTATGTTCAACTACCTTTGCCATCTGTGTGACTTCACCATGATAAAAATCACGTTGCAATGCATCAATGAAAACAATGAGTTTACTTACAGGATCCACTGATTTGATGGCAATGATTTCGTAAGTTCCTGTATTATTCCGACTTTGAACAATCTCAGCATCATCCGGTCTGTCACCAGGAGGACTCGGGTAGTAATAATCAGCGCCCTTCATTTGAATGACTAAAACTTTATCACCTCTTTCAAATGAAGTTACATCAGCAACTTTAACAGTATCTTTAGTTGGAAAAATCGAATCAACCTGTGCATAATAAACATCATCTGCTGTTATTTCCTGCTGGGCCGAAGCAATAACGCAGAATACAAGCTGAAGCAATGCTACAGTTAAAATGTGGTTTATGAATCTAAATTTCAATTTGACAAAGGGTTAAGGCAAACAAATATATACATTCCAGTTAATTTTATTTATTACATGTTCACCTATATTTTGGTTACATTTTTTTTCATTGGTGTCCGGAAAAAACCGGACAGGTTTATTTTATGCTCAAGCCGC
>CAZAMT010000129.1:0-11127 GCA_964486145.1 uncultured Bacteroidales bacterium | reverse complement strand
GTGCCAAATTTCAGGTTTGGTCACAAATTTTAAACAGATGAAAAAAGTGAAAAAATCAATACGATTATTTTTGTTCGCAATGTTCGCAATGGCTGTTTCCAACGCGGCTTTTGCAAGTGGTGAAATTCGCGTAGTGAAATCTGCCGGAGATCATAAATCAAAATTACACGTGTCAGTACCTGAATCATATGACATGATGGTAACGATATCCGATATGCAGGGAATCATTATATTTTCGGAGCATATTGAAGGAAAAAGTGTACCCGGGAAGCTATACAACCTTCAGAATTTAGAAGACGGGATATACCGTATTACTACAGAGGCTGCACATCAGAGAGTTTCCAAGCAGTTTATAATTGAAAACAGCGTCATTAAAAAAACGGTTAAATCCCGTGAATTCGCACCGTACTTCAAGTTGGAAAATGATAAGATTAAGGTCAACTATTTAAATGAAACCCTTGCCAACATTGGCTTAACGCTGGAGGATGAATATCGGATTTACTTAGAAGATGAAAAGGAAAATCATTTAAATTATGGAAAAATTATCAATACAAAAGGTCTGCCGGGCGGGTACTACACGTTAACACTTGAATCAGGTGATAACAAGTTTAAATACTATTTTGAAAAGTAAAAAAATGAATCATTAATGAGATGAACGATAAGAAAAAGAGGTTGTTATAACAGCAGCCTCTTTTTTTTGTGGGCATTACTGGATTCGAACCAGTGACCCCTACCCTGTCAAGGTAATGCTCTAAACCAACTGAGCTAAATGCCCGGCCAAAGCGTATTTGCCGAGTTGCAAAAATCATTAAAAAAAACTACTTGTCCAAATATTTAGCAACAGTTTCAACCAATTCATCCGGACTGATGGGCTTGCTCAGGTAATCATCACAGCCCGCTTCCATGCTCTTCCGTTTTTCACCTGACAATGAATAAGCTGTTTGAGCTATCACAGGAACTTCGGGACGAATTTTTTTCATCTGCTTTGTTGCCTCATATCCTGAGAGAATTGGCATTTTCACGTCCATTAATACCAAATCAATGTTTGTGTTTTCCTGAAATAACTTCAGGGCAGAAAGTCCATTGTCGGCATATATAAAATTCACACCGGTATCTGCAAGGGTTTCACTAATGTAATAAAAATTAATTTCTTGATCTTCCACCACCAGAATGGTCTTTGTTTTCCAGTCAAATTGCGATGCAGGAACCGCATTTTTCAAGTCCTTTTCTTCAATCATAAGCCAGGTTTAAGTAAAATAACAATATATTTCTTTCGCTTCAATGGGTATTCACATGGTATTATACCCTGGTTCTGTAATTATGATTCCAAAATTTGATGTAACAATGAAAATGTAACGCGAACGGTTAGAAAACGGTAATAAATACCTTCCTTAATTTCTGAAATCGCTCCGAAAGAACATTTCTGTGCAACGTTGATAAAAAAGTAAAGAACGTGAGTGAACAAAACGAAACCGGAGAGGTTATGATCTGTAATTTATATTAAGTCTAAATTTAAATATTGTCAAACTATAAAAAATAACATTATGGCTTTTGAATTACCAAAATTAGATTATGCTTACGATGCTCTGGAACCTCACATTGATGCGCGAACGATGGAAATCCACCATACCAAGCATCATGGTGGTTATACAACAAAACTCAATGGTGCCATTGAAGGAACAGGTTTGGATGGGAAATCCATTGAAGATATTCTTTCAGGCGTCTCCAAACACTCAGCAGCAGTGAGGAACAACGGGGGAGGATATTACAATCACAATCTTTTCTGGAAAGTAATGTCACCAACCGGTGGCGGAAAACCATCCGGGGACCTCTCTGATGCAATTAACTCAGAATTTGGTTCATTTGATAAATTCAAGGAAGAATTTAGCAATGCGGCAGCAACGAGGTTTGGATCCGGATGGGCATGGCTGGTGAAAGATGGTAATAAACTTTTTATTGGTTCCACTCCCAACCAGGATAATCCCCTGATGGATGTATCGGAACTGAATGGTACACCCATTCTCGGACTCGATGTTTGGGAACATGCTTACTATTTAAAATACCAGAACAAGCGACCGGAATACATATCCGCGTTCTGGAACGTTATCAACTGGGACGAAGTAGCTAAAAGATTTTCTATCTAAGTTTAAGTGTGTTATTGTTTGGGTAAAGCCGTTCTAAACAAGAGCGGCTTTTTTTTACATTCATTAGAAATAAAACAAATGGCTTACATACGGGTTTTATAACAAAAAGAGAGCGCAATGCAGTGCTTCAATCTAATTAAATTATAAATTGTTTAACCCTGTAAATATAACAAAATGACATTTGAATTACCCAAACTCCCGTATGCACTTGATGCATTATCACCTAACATCGAAAAACAAACACTGGAATTTCATTACGGAAAGCACCATCAAAAGTATGTAAATACCCTTAACGAATTAATAAAAGGGACTAAATTTGAAAATGCTACACTCGAAGAAATTATCAAAGACTCAGATGGAGGAATTTTTAATAATGGTGCCCAGGTGTGGAACCATACGTTTTATTTTTCTACTTTTGCACCATCAGGTGCTGAAGAACCAATCGGTGAGTTTTCCGATGCAATGAAAGCCAGCTTTGGATCGTTTGGAGAGTTTAAAGAAAAATTTGCTAAAGCAGCAGCTACCTTGTTTGGTTCAGGTTGGGCATGGCTGGTGAAGAAGAAGAATGGTGATCTGGATATTGTTCAGGAAAGCAATGCCGGTAATCCGATTCGAAATGGTATGACTCCCCTATTAACATGTGACGTTTGGGAACATGCTTATTATCTCGATTATCAGAACCGGCGACCCGACTACATCCAGGCATTCTGGAATATTGTGGACTGGGACGTTGTATCAAAACGTTATACCCAATAACCGTTTTAGGTTATTATTTATTGACACAAAAGGCTGACAAAAACTTGTCAGCCTTTTATTTCTCTAACCAATGGTTGTATTTTATTCGTATTGATATTTATAAACGTACTCTGAACCAAACTGGGCGTAGTAACAATTTGCTTTTACTACATTTCCCGAATTGTTGTAGGTATATTTTTTTGATGAGTAATCATTTTTGCTGGCACTATACCATTTTTCTTCCTGTAGATTCCCTCCGGTATCATACTTGTAAAAATTATTGGTAAATGTCGGCTGTTCCCGGGTTTCGTGTATAACTTCAACAAGATTATTATCGTTATCGTATCTGCTGGTCACCCGAAGCGTCAAATTTCCTGAATAATATTTTTCCTGGAGAATTTCGTTACCCCGGTCATCATATTCATAAACAAACCGTTTTTTTATTTGATTGGAAGCCGTGTATTGAATTTCTTCTATGACATTACCTTTGCTATCCGTTTTCTTCTCGATTCGTTTTGTTAATTGACCAGCAGGATTATATACTAAAATTTCCCTGCCATCATGTTCATACTTTATTTTTCGGGTTTCAATTAACCTGTCACCTGTATAATATTCTATTTCACCAAGATCACCGCGGTTATTGTATTTGTAGATATTTTTGAATTCCTGGTTTGGTCCACTAATGCCATGCTCTTTGGAAATTCTTCCCCGGGAATCATAATCGATATACCGTTTCAAGGTATACTGGTTTTTACGCCCATCAAAACGCAGGTGTTCTATGACGTTTCCCTTGCTATCGTACTTGTAACTCACTTTGGAAGATATGCTGCCATTGTATCGGTATGAAGTCTTTTGAACCACCCTCCCATTGTTATCGTAAAGCGTTTCGGAAACTTTCTTACCTTTTGACGATACTTTACCGTCGTTCACTGCATGCTCCCATTCAGTTTTCACGGTGATATCATTCTTCGCTATACGCTCTTGCTCCGTTTGTTCGATAAGATATTGTCCGTTTGCAACAGTTGCAAATAATATGGAACAAATACATAACATCTTTCGAAAAGCCATAATTAAATCATTTGGATTTTTTTAGAGATTATATGCCAGAAAGGCAAAAAGGTTTCATTTAATTGTTGAAACTTGATTATCAACTGGCTGCATTTTTATTTTCAAACAAACGATACAAAACAGGTACCACGATCAGGGTAAGAAAAGTGGAAACGGCTAATCCGCCAATAATTGTCCATCCAAGGGGTGCCCAAAGGCTTCCTCCGGCCAGTGTGAGTGGTAATAATCCTCCAATGGTAGTCAACGATGTTAAAATTATGGGTGTAAACCTTGTTTCACCTGCTATTTTCAATGCTTCGTCAAGTAACTTTCCTTCTTTTCGTAACTGATTGGTGTAATCAACAAGTATGATGGAATTATTGACAACAATACCCACCAAACTTATAAATCCGATGAAAGCCGTAAAAGAAAATGTATTGCCTGTAATGTACAGGGCAATCACTGAACCCAGCACAGCGAGAGGAATTGCAGAAAAAATCACAATCGGCTGAACAAATGACCTGAACTGAAGTACCAGCACGGCAAAGATTGCAATAATTGCCAACACGATGGCATTGTATAAACCACTGAAAGACTCCTGTCTTGCCTCGTATTCGCCCATGAGATGATACCTGTATCCGGACGGAAACGGATACGATTCCAAAGCGCTGCTAACCGGTTCAAGCACCTCATCCAGCGTAAAGCCTTTTTCAATGTCTGCTGTTATGCTCCCGTTCCGTTGCAGGTTATAATGGGTGATAATACCCGTTGACTTCATGAATTCGATAGAAGCTACTGCTTTCAAAGGCACGGATTTACCAGATAATGAAGAAACATAAATTTTATCAAAATCAGCAAGTGTCAATTCCTTGTTTTTCGGAAGACGAAGAACAATTTCAAATTCATCTCCGTTTTTATCGCGAAACTTTGATATACCAGCCCCGTTGATGCATGTCCGTATAGTTTTATCGATTTCAACAATTGGTATTCCCAGCATTCCCGCTTTCGTTTTGTTTATCTTGAAAAAGATGTCGGATCTAACCTTATCCAACTGATTTTCAATATTTATTGCCCCCGGTTGCTCTTTTACAAGCTGTTCAGTAAACGATGCTATTTGTTTAATTTTCCCGACATTTTCTCCCGTGATGTAAATCTCCAAAGGTGCCGCAGTAGGAACACCTTGTTCCAATTCCTTCACTTGAACCCTGGCTCCGGTAATTCCAGAGAACACCGCGCGTAAACTATCAATAAGCATGTCAAACTCATAGGGATCAAAATCATGGAGTTGAACATATATTTCAGCGTAATTCTTATTGTAACTCCTTGGAAAAGTATTATAATAAATACGGGGATTTCCATGCCCGATGTTGCTGGCATACAATTTAACATCACTTGTTCCATCAAGGATTGTTTCAACTTTCCTCGTAACCGAATCGGTTTTTAACAACCCGGAGCCTTCGGGAAGCTCTACACGAACCAGGAACTGTGGTTGTTCAGCTTTTGGAAAAAAGCTAATTCCTACAAGCAAAAAAAGCCCGCCAGCCAATACCAGGGAAATAAATGCAAATGAAATCGTTAACCAATTATTTCGGAGTGCATAAGCCAGGCTTCGCCGGTATGGTCCTTCAATGAGCATCTGCAACTTTTTGGTAAACCATGTTTCGCGGTTCGCGGTTCCATCGTTTTGCTTTAATATTCTGCTGGCAATTAATGGCGTTAGTGTGAGTGCCAGCAATAACGAAACGGTAAGAGTTGCAATGATGGTAACAGGCAGACTTTTAATAAAATCACCGGCTTTGTCGGGCATCATGATGATAGGGATAAATGCCAGGACGGTTGTTAAGGTTGCTGCAATAATAGGCCATCCAATTTGGCCCGCTCCCTTGATCGCTGCTTCTGTTGGTTTAAGCCCTTTCTTTATAAACCTGCTGATGTTTTCAACCATTACAATGGAATTGTCCACAAGCAAACCAAGCGCCACCACCAATCCGGCTATCGAAATTTGTTGCAAACCATGTTCCCCGATATCCACAAATGCCAACCCGATGACAATCGACAACGGTATCGCCAGAATAACAATAAATGCAGATTTCACTCCAAGAGCCAAAAAAATGATGATACCCACAAGGATGATTCCCTGGAGCAGATTGTTCAGAAAACCATTGATCCGGTCATCCACAAACCTGGATTGATCAAAAACTTCCGCGATATGAATATTGTCAGGAAGACTACTTTCAAAATCAGAAATGACAGGATGAATCGCTTCAAAAATGTCAAAAATATTTACATATTCTTTCTGTTGAACCGACAGAAATATGGATCGTTGTCCGTTAAACCGACCATAATAATTGATATCTTCATAATTGTAAGAAACATCGGCAATATTTTCTAAATAAATCAATCTGCCTTTATAGGAATGAATAACTGTATTTCTTATTTCATCGAGGCTGGTGTACATTCCAGAGGTTTTTATCTGGAAGTTTCGGCCCTGTAGCGAAATGTTACCACCGGGAATATTTGCATTATTGCTTTGAATAGCATTTGCAACCTGATCGAGAGCAATATTCATCATGGCCATTTTCTCAAGATTCAGTGATACCCTTACTTCCTGCTCCGGATAAGCATGAATATCAACCTTGCGAATGCCACTTTGTCTTTCAATGCCGCGTTTTAATGATTCGGCATGTCTCTTCAATGAAGCATATTCAGCATCCGCCGACACAAAAGCCAACTGAAGAATATTGACGTCAGTGCTTGTCCAGCGATTCATTTGAATATCAAATATTTCCTCAGGCAATTCACGTTTCACTGAGTTTACTTTCGATACCAGTTCATCAAACTTTTCTTTGGGATCTGTTTCAAATTCAAACTCAACAGCAATACTGGCAAGGCCATCCAGCATGGTAGAATTCATTTTTTTTATGTCATCCAGTTCATTTATGGCCTCCTCAATGGGGTCAACAACCTGCTGTTCAAGATCAGCCGGACTGGCACCCGGATAAATGATAACAACGCTTCCTCCGGGAATAAAAACGGATGGATTCTCCATCCGGGGCATCGAAAAATAGGTTGTGATACCAAAAATTGACAATAGCAGAAAGACAATGATGGTAAACTGGTAGTTTTTAACTGCAATTTTTGGTAAAAGCATGAATGATGATGGTTTAAAAATTATATTCAGGATTATCCGGGCTAAAAACAGCGGACGAAAAATATGGATTGATCCTGATATTCTTAAAATAATACTCCTGAAATAATCCTTCATCGTCATAGGCCTGGATACAATATGGCAAGAAAGTATCTGGATGCAGGTAAATGGTTACTTTTCGTGCATAATCGCCGGGAACTTTAATTACCTGCCCGGTTTTGATGTCTTCATAATCATCGATTCCCTCATTGTTTTCGATAATCATGTATTCATTAATGTGAAATTTACCCGCGATGCTAACAATATCCTCCCCGGGTTTGATTTTATAGTCGACAAACCGGAAATATGGATTATCAAATACGATTTTATGGCACTTAACCCCGTTCAAAAATTCAATCCCTGCATTTTTTGCCAGCTTATCAATTTCATTACTGTATTTTGTCATCAGGTGTTTGACAACTTTCACAAAATAATCAAAACCAGAGTTGAATATGGAATGATGATGTTTTCCTCTCATAGTATTTCCGGTTGGATCCAATGACAGGGTTACCCAAGGAAACGTGTTCGGGTTGATCCATGCCTTGTTTTTGTTTTTCCCGTCTACGTATAAAACTTCCATTCCTTCCTGCGGATAATCCTGTTTAAGATAGATTTTAGGTGGATGATAATTTATTTTAAAATCTGCTTTCTTTTCATTCATTTTTCCTTTGACGCGTTCATTCATGACAATCGTCAAGGAAATTCGTGAAATTTTATCATTTGCCGCGATCAATTTGCCCAAAAGTTCACTCGCCGGTTGTGCCAGGGAAACATTCGCACTAAAAATAACGCTTCCGATAACAATGAGGAAGCCTTTCTGGTAAATTCTACGCATCATTTTATTATTTAATAATTTTAATTTTTGTATCATCGTCAATATAGTTTACTCCTTCGGTAATGATTTTATCATTCTTTTGTAATCCCTGGGCTACCACAATCCCTTCATCCAGCAGCATTTTTATATCAATGTTACGGATTTCATATGATGTGTCACTTTGTAAAACAGCTACAGTACCGGTTAATTCATCACCATGCAACAAGCCATCGTATGGAATAACCGGATATGATTCAGAGTTTTTTGGAAAAATATTCGCATGTCCGATAAAACCTGATGCCAAATACTCATCAGTTCTATCAAGTTCAATTTCAACCTTATAGGTATTTGTGTAGGGATCTGCTCCTTTGCTGATGGTGGTTAACCTGCCGGAAAAAATCTCCGAAGGATGAGCATCAAATGAAACAGAAGCACTGTCTCCTACTTCAATTTCTACAAGATCTTTGTCCGTTACATTTACTTTCAGTATCCAGTTATTTGTTGTTGAGCCAAAAACAATGACAGGATAACCGGGAGAAACAAGTTCATTCTCCTCTTTCAGGATATTTAATACGGTGCCATCTGAAGGTGCTGATATTTTTGAGTGTTGCAGATTGAATGTCGCGATTTTCAATCGCGAGGCAGCAACATCCAGAGCGGTTTGGGCATTTTGTAACTGCTCTTTTGTGGCTACGCTATCACGATAAAGGTTATTCGTTCTCTTATAATCCCTTTCTGCTTTTGCAAGAGCTGCTTTTGCCTGTTCAACATTTGCCTCAAATTCAGATAGTTCCAGTACCGCCATCAACGATCCACGAAGAACTTTATCCCCTTCATTCACGTGAATTTTTTGAATAATTCCTCCTGTTTTGAAGCTCATTTTAAACTCGTCACTGGTTGAAAGTATTCCGGAAGTCCTCTTCGGAAATTGAAACTCTTTTACCCGGACTTTATGGTATTTTACCTGCACCACATTCTCTTTCTTTTCCTTTTTAGCTTCGCAAGAAGCCAATAAAATGATAATTGCGAATGCCTGGTATATGAATTTGTTTATCATCATGGCGCAACGGTTGATTTATTAAATAATCCTAAGGTTTTCTCCAGTTCAGCCAAAAGTATATAATAATTGTACCTGGCAATAGCAAGTTGTTGACTGGAATTTTGAAATGCTGTTTGCGCATCCGTAAATTCGAGCATATTGGCCCGCCCCTGGTTATATTTTTTCCGTACGACTTCAAATACTTTTTCATTTGCCTGGTTCTGCTTCTCAATTGCGCTTATTTGTTTCCTTTCAGCATCAACCTCATAAAAAAGATTTACAACACTCAATTCAATGGAACTTTTGGCCTGCTCCAGCTTAACCTGTTGAATTTCCTGGTTTATCTTTGCTTTTTGAACTTTTGAACGATTCTGCTTCCCCTTAAAAATCTCCCATTGCAATACAAGGGATGCAAGAACAAAATCATCTTCGGATGTAAACGCGTAAGTTTCGCCCTGAAATCCATAATCGATTACCGCAGATACTGTCGGAAGGAATGATGATTTTTGTAAGTCGATATTTTTCCCGGCAATTTCCAGTGATATGTTCAATGCCTCTATATCCTTGCTGTTTTCAATCGCCAGGTGTTTTGCCGTATCCAGGTTATTTGGCGGTTGCTCGAAAACAAATTCAGAATCGATGATAACATCACTATCAAGCGGCTTATTTAACAGAAAATTAAAAAATCCTTTTGTGGCCTGCTTATTTTTTTTAAGCAATGCTTCTTGCTGCTCAATTTTTTGTAATTCTGCTTCTGCTTTGTAAACATTATCAATGGTCACTTTTTCATTTTCATACAACGACTGGTTCACCCGAATGTTTTCTTTGATTAAATCTCTTGAATTTTTCAGAACCTGCTCCAGTTCCAGGGTTTTCAAGTAGTTAAAATACGCCATTTTGATTTCAGCAACCAATTGTCGTTCAAAAGATTGCTCATCAATTTTGCCAAGGTCTGCAAGCTGCTTTTTTATTTGGTGGTTATGATAAATTTGTGGGTAAAAAACAGGTTGCATGACATGTATTTTTGTTTCGTGCTCTGTTGGTCTGTAGAAACGAAAATCCTGATTTTCAACCTGCATATCAGGGAATTGTTGAGATGGTGGCATGTTTCCGGTCAACTGATGAAGTGTGGAATAAACCGGATTCAGGAGATCTCCAACCGGAAACTCTATAAGCCTCCCGCCGTCAGCTACAGTATAACGGGCATTGATCCCAATTTCAGGAAAAAATTTACCGCGGGCCATGGTAAGTTCTTCCAGTGATTGTTGATATGTCAGTTGCTTTTGTTTTAACGTAAGGTTGTTTTGCAATCCTTCTGAAATGTAACTGTTCAGCACATTTGATGTCTGTGAAAATAAATTCGATGCTTGAATAAAGGCCAGTGTATAAATAATTACTCTCAAATCCATATTAATTCCCTCGTATTCCCTGTCCCAGTATCAGATTAAAATGCTGCTCCAGGATTTGCTCCGCATCCACCTGAAACATTTTGGTAATCTCTTTTTTATTTTCAAGAACAATAAGCAACCCCAGTAATTCAGTCCATAGTGTAGTTGCAAGTATTTTCGCTGAATAATTTTGTTTTATTGAACCATCGTTGATTCCTTCTTTAACAGAGTTGTAAACCACAGCCAGAGGTGATTCCTCTTTGATATACTTTTCAATCTGATTTCTCTTTATTTTGAGTATATCCAGGTTTTTTGTCTCGAAAAACGAAAAAAGAGAAAAGTAATCCTTATGGTTAACACTGAATTCGATAAATGTTCGGCCCAATTCAATGATTTTTTCCAACCCGGATGTTATATCCTTGATTTTATGCAGCATTTGTTTTGTTAATAGTTCGGCTCCTTTCCTGAAAATGGCAAACTGCAGGTCTTCTTTACCTTGAAAATATAAATATAATGTACCCTTGCTCAATTCAGCCTCCGTGGCAATGTCGTCCATGGAGGTTTGTTGTACACCCTTTTTGAAGAATAACTTTTCAGCAGCGCTGATAATCTCCTCACGTCGTGCCAGTTTCTCTCTCTCTTTTCGTTCTGTTATACCCATGTATATTTATTGACTGATGGTCATATTGAAAGCAAATGTAAATGATTTTTATTAACTCCACATGAATATTTTGTGTTAATTTATTCTTAATTTTATCAAAAAAAGATATGTT
>CAZAMT010000128.1:0-11136 GCA_964486145.1 uncultured Bacteroidales bacterium | reverse complement strand
GAAGCAGCCATTCATTTAAAGAGTGCGTAACAGCTCACTAGTCGAGCGGTTGGGCGTGGATAATAATCGGGCATCAAGCGTATTACCGAAGCAGTGGATCCGCCTCTGGCGGATGGTAGGGGAGCATTCCAGTAGCGCAGAAGTCGTATCGTAAGGTATGGTGGAGCAACTGGAAAAGCAAATGTAGGCATAAGTAACGATAAAGCGGGCGAGAAACCCGCTCACCGATAGACTAAGGTTTCCTGATCAACGCTAATCGGATCAGGGTTAGTCGGGTCCTAAGGCGAACCCGAAGGGGAAAGCTAATGGATAACAGGTTAATATTCCTGTACTTGTATATACTGCGATTTGGGGACGGAGAGGCGTAGCTACTACGTGCTGACGGAATAGCACGTTGAGCCTAGTCTTCGGACGAAGCGAAGTAGTAAAGTCTCTTCCAAGAAAAGCCAATAAGCTTCAGGTATATACAACCCGTACCGCAAACCGACACAGGTAGTCAAGGAGAGAATCCTAAGGTGCTCGAGTGATTCATGGCTAAGGAACTAGGCAAAATTGACCTGTAACTTCGGGAGAAAGGTCCCCCATCTTCGGGTGGGGCGCAGTGAAATGACCCAGGCGACTGTTTATCAAAAACACAGGGCTCTGCTAAATCGAAAGATGATGTATAGGGCCTGACACCTGCCCGGTGCCGGAAGGTTAAGGGGGGGAGTTATCCGTCTTTGACGGAGAAGCTCTGAACCGAAGCCCCGGTAAACGGCGGCCGTAACTATAACGGTCCTAAGGTAGCGAAATTCCTTGTCGGGTAAGTTCCGACCTGCACGAATGGTGCAACGATCTGGGTACTGTCTCGGCCATGAGCTCGGTGAAATTGTAGTTCCGGTGAAGATGCCGGGTACCCGCAACGGGACGGAAAGACCCCGTGAACCTTTACTATAACTTTACATTGATTCTGGGTAAGTGATGTGTAGGATAGGTCGGAGACTTTGAAGCGGCGTCGCTAGGCGTCGTGGAGTCACCCTTGAAATACGACCCTTTGCTTATCTGGGCTCTAATCCGCTAACCGGCGGAGACAGTGTATGGTGGGTAGTTTGACTGGGGTGGTCGCCTCCAAAAAAGTAACGGAGGCTCCCAAAGGTGCCCTCAGCATGAATGGTAACCATGCGCAGAGTGTAATGGCACAAGGGCGCTTGACTGTGAGACCGACAAGTCGAGCAGGAACGAAAGTTGGGCATAGTGATCCGGTGGTTCCGTATGGAAGGGCCATCGCTCAAAGGATAAAAGGTACTCCGGGGATAACAGGCTGATCGCTCCCAAGAGCTCATATCGACGGAGCGGTTTGGCACCTCGATGTCGGCTCGTCACATCCTGGGGCTGGAGAAGGTCCCAAGGGTTGGGCTGTTCGCCCATTAAAGTGGCACGCGAGCTGGGTTCAGAACGTCGTGAGACAGTTCGGTCCCTATCTGTTGTGGGCGTTGGAGACTTGAGAGGACCTGACACTAGTACGAGAGGACCGTGTTGGACAAACCGCTAGTGTACCTGTTGTGGCGCCAGCTGCATTGCAGGGTAGCTATGTTTGGCAGAGATAAGCACTGAAAGCATCTAAGTGCGAAGCTCCCCTCAAGATGAGGTCTCCTTTAAGGGTCGTTAAAGACTATGACGTTGATAGGCTGCAGGTGTAAAGGCAGTGATGTCAAAGCTGAGCAGTACTAATTACCCGTAGACTTTCTTGTTGAACATTTGTCATTTGTGAATATCATCCAGCTGTCATATGATATTATTCCGCCAATGTGCGGATGAAAGGCTTTAGGTGACTATAGCGATGGGGTTCCACCTCTTCCCATTCCGAACAGAGAAGTTAAGCCCATCAGCGCCAATGGTACTGCATTTGTGGGAGAGTAGGTCGTTGCCGATTTTTTTAATCCCATTCGTCGTTTGACGGATGGGATTTTTTATTTTTGTACCATGTTACGCATATCATCCATATTGATTCTTATATTTCTGTCTGTAATATCAGATGCGCAGCCTGATTTTGGAAGAGGTCAACCTCAATCAGAACCTCAACAGCCTGAAGATACTACCAAATTGTCTATCAATGTCTGGAAACTTAGCGATTATTACTCTAAAACAGTTCCCGTTGATTTGGATACGGTCATTACAAAAATGCAACTATATAATCCACTGTTTCGTGAAACGAAAAGTGCAACCTTTACGGGGAATTTAGGCGACCCGGCTGTTTCAAATATTTATTATCAACGATTTAACTTTGAAACGTCTCCGTATTTTCTAAATCCTTACAGATGGTATCAAAGAAGTCCCGAAGAGATAACTTATGTAAATACTACGAAACCATTCACAGAAATTGGATATTCATTTGTTCCCGGAATTAGAGATAAGGATGAGCAAACAGCAGGAGTAATCCATACCCAAAATGTGAATCCTAAATTGAATGTAGGTTTTAAATATGATTATATCAATGCCCGGGGACAATATAAAAGGCAAAGAAATACAATAGGACAGGCTACATTTTTTGGGAGTTATAGAGAGAATCGTTATGAATTTCACGGGAATGTAAATATTGGCTCGATTGAAAATCAATACAATGGAGGAATTCCTGATTCTTTATTCAAAAACCCGGTGGATGATACAAAGAATTATCCTGTAAACCTTGATAATGCAAGTTCAGCAACAAAAAGCAGAAGCATATTGATATCTCAAAAATTGTATTTTGGTGCAGGAAAACCATCCGAGGATGATACCATTGGATTTAAAAGAGAAGATGCATTGGCATTTCTATCGCATTCATTGGAAGGGAACCTGCATAAACGAACATTTATCGATGACATTGGTAAAATGGGAAGTACCGGCCTGGGAACACCGGATAGAAGTTTTTATGATTCTGTTTATATAAATGATGAGATTACCACTGATTCAACTTACTATCATTCATTTAAAAGTACATTGTTACTTGAGTTGTTTGAAAAGAAAAATTATTTTCTACCTGTAGGTCTAAATGTAGGTATTCAAAATGAACTTCAAAGATATTACACTTCAACGATGGACACAGCAGGTGACTTTTTGCCTGGCAGGAGTAATAATTTTTTTAATTCCGCATTTATTGCAAATGCCTATCATCAAACTGGTAAAATGTTGAACTGGAAAGCAAAAGGTGGTTTTTATTTCACTGGTAGAAAAGCCAATGACTATTTTTTGAATGGCAACATAAATACCATTATTAACATAAAAAATACTGCATTTGAGCTGAATGCAGCAGCAGATATATCAAAAACAACCCCTGATTATTTCATTGAAAATTTAACAAGTAATCACTTTATATGGAGAAATAGTTTTTCTGATGTCAGCAGATTAAAGCTATCCGGTTCCCTCTTCAACAGAGAATATAAGTTTTCAGTTGGCATTCATTCAACAAATACAGATAATTTCATTTATTTCGATGAGAATGCTAACGCGGCACAAACATCAGTTCCGGTGAGTGTTTTGGCATTATATTTGAAAAAAAGATTTGATGTCTGGAAACTTGTTTGGGACAATAATATTCATTATCAGATGACAGATAGGAATGCAATTGTTTCCATTCCGGATGTAGCTGTTTACAGTTCTTTGTATCTTGATCATGTGATAAAATTCAAATTTACAAATGGCGCTATTTATTTTCAAATAGGTGCTGATTTGTTTTATAACTCAGAATATTACGCGTATAAGTTTATGCCGGCTTTTGAACAATATTATATACAGGATGTTAGGAAAATTGGTAACTATCCGTTCATTGATCCATTCGTAAATGTTAGGATCAAACGAACAAGGGTTTATTTAAAATATAAAAATATAGGGGCATTGTTTTTGGATAAAAATTACTTTTCTGCAGTTCAACATCCCAGAAATCTTGGAGTACTTAAGTTTGGGCTTTATTGGACGTTTTACGATTAAATTTCATAAAAATATTGTAGCGTTTAATACTAAGAATACTTCATTTCATCAATAATAAGTCTAAATTCAAATAAAGTAAGCGTAATTTTACCGCTTAATTATTAAAAACAAACAAATGACGGAAACTATGAAAAAACTTTATTTTTTTATAGCTGTGTTGGCGATCATGTTTTTTTCGGGTTGCAATAATAACAGTGAGAAAGAAGCAAACGATAATAAAATTTCACCATCGGAACAGGCAGATAGCGATTATCGGGAGAGAGAAAAGATTGTTGCTATAACAGACTATAATTCAACAAATTACTTTGTTTATCGCGGGCAGTTAATGGGATATCAATACGAATTATTACAGGAACTTGCCGACCACCTTGGTAAGAGGTTGGAGGTTATTGTGGATAATAACCTGAATCAAAAATTTGATAGGCTATTAAAGGGAGATGTGGACTTGATTGCAGCTAATATAACCATCACCGCAGAAAGGAAAAAAATAGCCGATTTTACAGTTCCACATGGACAAACACGGCAGGTTCTTGTTCAGAGAAAACCGGAAAACTGGAATCAGTTGAGAACAAGGGATGTTGAAAATCTCCTGATTCGAAATCAGCTTGATTTGGCAGGAAAGGTTATTCACGTGCAAAAACATTCAGCATATGCTGAACGTATTGAGAACCTTGCGGAAGAAATAGGAGATACCATTTTTATTGAAACCATGAACAAGGAGACCGAGGAACTAATTGATATGGTTTCAAGTGGTGAAATTGATTATACGATATGTGATGAAAATTTGGCAAAATTGAATGAATCATATTATGAAAACCTTGATATCAAAACACCGATCAGCTTTCCGCAGCATTTTGCATGGGCAGTTACCAAAGGAAATGATCAATTGTTAAATGATGTCAATAAATGGTTTGACAATTATAAAACAACAAGACGTTACCAGGCTATTTACAATAAGTATTTTAATAATACCTATACTTTAAAATACAGGCAAAGCGATTTTCTGGCTCATGAAGGAGGTAAGGTGTCCTATTTTGATGATCAAATAAAGAAATACAGTCAGAAACTTGGTTGGGACTGGCGATTGCTGGCTTCACTTATATACCAGGAATCACGATTTAATCCAAAAGTAAAATCCTGGGCCGGTGCTTTTGGATTAATGCAATTGATGCCGCAGACTGCTGCAAGGTTTGGTGTGGATACAACTTCATCTCCCGAAGAAAATATTCGGGCAGGTGTTGGTTTTCTTCAATGGCTTGACAGGCAGTTTACTTCAAAGAACATGAGCGAAGAAGAAAAAATAAAATTTATGCTTGCATCTTACAATGCAGGGTATGGCCATGTTGAAGATGCCATGAAATTAGCCGAGAAAAATGGTAAAGATCCATATAAATGGGAGGATAATGTGGATTATTATGTTCTGAATAAGTCAAATCCGAGGTATTATCAGGATCCCGTAGTACGGTATGGATATTGTCGCGGGAAAGAAGCATATAATTATGTTTACGATATTTTAAGTCGTTACGAACACTATAAAAATGTTGTAGATGAATAGAGTTGTTTAGTAAATATTATTTATCAGGCCCTTTAGCAAACCGCTTTAGGGCTTTTTTATAGTAAAACCTGCAGTTTTAATCTCAAGCCAAATGGTTGTATGTTTTCATGGTTTAAATATGAAAGGCGCCACAAGGCATCAATCCTGAAGAACTTAAAAATGTTTTCAATTCCTAATCCAGCTTCGTAATATGGTTTTGTTAGCCTGTGAAGGCCATCAGGAAATTCAAGAACGGAGCAATGACTATCGGATAAAGAGCCGAACACGCCTTTTGCCGAAATGACTTCCCGCCACTTGAGATTCCGGATGAAAGGAACCTTGTTTAAAAACAATCCCTGGAAATGATGTTCTGTCCACAAACTTACATATTGATCACTTGCAAATTCGTAATAATTCATCATGTTAAATGATAAGTGATCATGAGCGTAGGTTTCATTGCCCTGGTGAAGTTCGAGCAGGGGAAAAGGTAGGGCGCCAAATATTTTACCGGTTTCAAGCGAATACCGTAAATGGCCAATGGGATTTATTTCAATTTTATCTTCAATACTGGCATTCAGTTTTAAATAATCGTAATCACTTCCAAGAAAACCATGTAAGCCAATGGATACATTAAATTCTAAAATCGGTGACTCCGTTCCCAGGCTGAGCCTTGTAAATTCACCATAAATAAATTTTTCATCTTTTGCGTATCGAGTGTTTAATGATATTTCCGTAGAGACAATGTTTTTCACAGGGACAGGTTCAACATCGTTATTAAAATATTGAAAAGGAACTGCTTCAACCGGATAAATGATTTCATGGCGTAACGTTATCTTATTTGAAAATCCCGGAAACCATTCCCTTTCAATAAACCCTTTGTGCTCTTCAACCATCGTCAAGGTTTTATTGGGAGACCTGCGTAAAAAAGAGGTTAAAAAATTATCTTCACTAAATGCATTGCTGCTTTGTCCGAGTTGTTTGCGGTCGTGCAGGTATTGAAAGCCGGCTGAAATTCTGGGGTTTTTTGAGAACATGTAGAGCGCTCCAAAACCATATTTAAATTTCTCATCTTTAAATCCGTATGCAACATGTCCGTTTATCATCAACCGTGTGCTGAAGGCATTGCTGGTTCGTCCACCTACGCGAACGCGATGACCTTCAACAAAATTACTGCTGTAGGTCTTATAATAGGGACCATATTCAAAAGGACCAACTACATAATAATAATTTGTCAGCAGTAATATTACATCTTCAACAGTTTTATATAATGGTATTTGCTTTATTGAATCTACCATTTTATATATGTTCTCTTCCTTTCCTGTTAATGCAATATGGCGGTTTAACTCCCAAAATTCCTCATCCTTGGTATTGACATTATCAGCGAGCGTGATGTTTGTGTGGTTATGAATTATTTTTTCAGACAACCTGGTTTTAAACTCAGTGTTTTTATAGGACGTTTGTTTTCTGCCAAAAAAGCCCAGTGTCTTTTCTGTTAAATTGAAATCCACGATATGTTTCTCCTCCGTAAGAAACCAGATTGAATCCTGTATTTTTTCAAACTGAAGATTCACCATATAATCATTGATGAAATTTATATTTGCACCTTTGCTCATTCTTAGTTGTCCTTCAACAATCGCAAATGAACTATCAGCAACAACAAAATAGCCGGAAAAGGTTTTTTCAAATTTGCGTTTTGGTTCAAAGGAGATTTTATAACACCAGTTATCGTTTACAAGCAAACTATCAATTAAATAGTATTTATAGTAAAATAACCCGAAATCGGCAATTGGACTAATAAAACCTGGTTCAAACAGGGTAATAAAATTGTTATAAATTTCAAGTTTTTGATACATTTTGCCCGTAAATTCAGCAAGGCTCTCGTTTTCTGTCCCGGATATCCGGTTTGCCTTAATAATTTCATGTTCTTTATCTGCCTCGTGGGAATAATAATAATCTGACAGGGTTTCCGTAAGCAAAACAGGAAGGTATGGTTTACCGGTAAGTGCAGAAGTGTCTACGTTTTCGAATATAAATTGAAACTGATTAAATACTTTTCTGTTTCTGAACTTGTCGTCAACATTATTGATATCAATCTGGATTTTGTTATAAATCTCACACTGATATGTTCCAATATGGTTGGGATGGTGTTTTTTTTTGTTTGCAATGATGTTTCTAACAATGCGGTGAGCAGGATTCTCTCCCGGTGTAATGACAACCTCTTCAATGGAATATTTATCAGGTTCCAGTTCGATATTGATGGTGTGAAATCCCTGTTCAGAAATGAAAATGGATTTCTTTTTATATCCGAGTGATGATATGACAAGTGTATCCGATTTGATATTGGTCTCCAAAAAATACTCACCCTTAAAGTCGGTTATTGTGCCAATACCCGAATTAATAAACGCGATACTAACAAAAGGTATGGACTCTTTTGAAGATGCATCCCTTACATATCCTCTGATTTTTGTAGTTTGAGGATAAGCCTTAACCACACTGAGCAGCAAGACCAGGATTAAATATTTGGTTTTATAAAGCATTTAAAGGTTTTTATAATGATAGATTTGCCTCCGTCCCTAAAACCTTTCTCTTGATTGCACCTATCTTTTTTTCATATACAGTCAATATAGACGTTTAAAAAACACATTGGTTGCTTTATTCGCGCATTTTTTTTGAGAATTGCGCGCACACCATCAAGCCGGTAAACTAAAACAACTGAAATCGAACTAACGTTTTATGCGTGTATCAATGAACCCATCAGTAAAAATGAAATGGAGCATCACTATTTTTAATTTAACCTTTGTAGCAAAAAATGAAAATCACTCTTCCATTGTTCTGATTCGATCTTCCAGCATTTTTATTTTTTCTTCGGCATCCGATTTCTTTTTTCTCTCCTGAGCTACAACTTTTTCGGGAGCATTGTTGACAAACTTTTCATTGCTTAACTTTTTTTCTACTGATGCCAGAAACCCCTTCTGATATTTAAGTTCTTCTGCCAGTTTTTTTTGTTCTTCATCGTTATCAACCAATCCTCCGATAGGAACATAAAATTCGTCGGCACTGATACGGAATGAAACGGCATTGTTTATTTTCTCACTCACAAACTCAATAGATGAAACATTGCCAAGCTTTTTAAGAATCTCCCGGTTTTTGATAAGGGACTTATCAGAAGCAGGATATATTTTTAGGTCGATAGTTTCTTTGTTTGCAATGTTTTTATCTTTCCTGATATTTCGAATGGCAGCAACAGTTTCCTTTGTTTGATCAAAATTCGTTATAATTTCAGAATGAAATTTTCCAGGGGAAGGCAAATTTGATGTTGAGATGCTGTCACCTTCTGCGCGTTTATCAATCAAATGCCAGATTTCTTCAGTGATAAACGGCATGAACGGATGCAATAATTGGAGTAGTTTTTCAAGAAACCTCCGGGTTTCTTCAAATGTTATCTTATCAATGGGTTTTTGATAACCCGGTTTGATGGCTTCCAGGTACCACGAAGCAAAATCATCCCAGTAAAGCCTGTAGATGGTCATCAGCGCTTCAGATACCCTGTAGGATTCAAATTGTTTTTCAAGATCGGTGATGGCCTGATTTAGCCGGTTTTTAAACCAGGTTATCGCTTCCTCCGCGTTTGCTGGTTGTTGAACATCTTCAGATACTTCCCACATGTTTATCAGCCGGAACGTATTCCATATTTTATTACCAAAATTCCGACCTTGTTCTGTTAGGCCTTCATCAAATAAAAGATCATTTCCGGCGGGTGAGCATAATAACATACCTACCCTAACACCATCTGCACTGTATTTAGCAATCAGATCCAATGGATCGGGAGAATTACCCAGTTGTTTTGACATTTTCCTGCGTTGACTGTCCCGCACAATTCCAGTCAGGTATACATCTTTGAACGGTTTTTCATTTTGGTACTCAAAGCCAGCGATGATCATTCTTGCGACCCAGAAAAACAATATCTCCGGAGCTGTAACAAGAACATTTGTCGGGTAAAAATAGTTTATGTCGGCATTATCTGGTTTTCGAATACCATCGAATACGCTGATTGGCCATAGCCAAGAAGAAAACCAGGTGTCCACCACGTCTTCATCTTGTTTCAAATCCATTTTGGTAATGGATGTATCACCGAGTTTTTCTTTGGCCAGGTTTATGGCTTCTTCTTCCGTTTCAGCAACCACAAAATCGTTCGAATCTTTGAGGTAAAATGCAGGAATTCGATGTCCCCACCAGAGTTGACGGGAAATGCACCAGTCTTTTACATTCTCCATCCAGTGGCGATACGTATTTTTAAATTTTACTGGATGCAGTTGAACCTCATCTTTCATGACCGCTTCGAGTGCAGGTCCGGCCAGTTCCTTCATTTTCAGAAACCATTGCATGGAGAGTTTCGGTTCAATCGCAGCATCGGTTCTTTCGGAATATCCAACTTTATTGGTATAATCTTCAGTTTTTACAAGATGTCCTTCTTTATCAAGATCGGCAGTGATTAATTTTCTTACTTCAAACCTGTCTTTGCCAATGTAAAGCTGTGCTTTATCGTTTAATGTGCCGTCATCGTTGAATATATCAACAACATCCAGGTTATGCTTTATTCCAAGTTCATAGTCATTGAGGTCATGTGCCGGAGTAATTTTAAGGCAACCTGTACCGAACTCCATGTCCACATATTCGTCTTCAATAATCGGTACGGTCCGGTTAATAAGCGGAACCAGTACCTTTTTATTTTTCAATTTTTTGTAGCGATTATCATTCGGATTTATGCATACAGCAGTATCACCAAGTATGGTTTCCGGACGAGTGGTTGCAATGTTAACATAACCGTCTTCACCTTCAATCTGATATCGCACATGATAGAGTTTTGAATTCACCTCCCGGTAAATAACTTCTTCATCGGAAACAGCCGTTTTAGCTTCCGGGTCCCAGTTGATCATGCGTACTCCGCGATATATTTTTCCTTTATTATAGAGATCAACAAATACCTTCAATACACTCCCGGATCGTTCGTCATCCATGGTAAAGCAGGTTCGTTCCCAGTCGCAGGAAGCTCCCAGCTTTTTTAGTTGTTCAAGGATAATGCCCCCGTGTTTATGAGTCCATTCCCAGGCATGTTGAAGAAATTCATCTCTTGTTAGATCGGACTTTTGTATGCCTTCACTTTTTAGTTTCGCAACAACTTTGGCTTCCGTTGCAATGGATGCATGATCGGTTCCTGGCACCCAAAGCGCATTTTTCCCCATCATCCTTGCCCTTCGGATTAAAACATCCTGCAGTGTATTATTTAACATATGACCCATATGCAGAACGCCGGTTACATTTGGCGGGGGGATAACTATTGTATAAGGCTCCCTGTGATCCGGTGACGCTTTAAACAAGTTGTGATCCAGCCAGTATTTGTACCATTTATCTTCGGTATTTTCCGGATTATATTTACTTGCAATATCCATGTATGAATGAATTAATCGAATAAAAAATTGGCGTAAAAGTATAAAAAATCTAACCATCCCGGAACATAACAGGATATCATAACAAGAAAAAAATGAACGAATGAACAGGAAAGGTCCACCATAATAGCGTTTTAAACAGGAAGATGATTTGTTTAGAGGATTCTAATACAAGCTTATTAAATGAATAAAAATGGAAAAGAAATGTAT
>CAZAMT010000127.1:4952-11275 GCA_964486145.1 uncultured Bacteroidales bacterium | reverse complement strand
AAGCGTTTGTTCTCCGCCTAAGGCGGATCCAACCGCTCAACTTAGGTATTATTCTTATTGTTAGTAGTTTAATATCCATGAGCCCGGCCTAAAAAGCCATCCATGCCTTTAAACATTCAAAACAAGCACTGTTTTTTACTGCATAAAGTAGTTTTGACCAATTTTAATCACATTTTTCAGACGAAACATAATCGTTTGATAATCTTATTATTATATCTTTTTTTAATTTCTCAATATTTAAAAAACTTTTTTTAATTGTATTGTTTTAGTAACCTTGTACCGCTTTTTAATTAACTTTCATTAAAATCTGAAATAAAACAATTATTAATAAAAATAGTTTCCAATGCCTTTAAAGAATAAAATTCTTGAATTAAAGAAGAAAAGAGAGCAAGTCCAGATGGGTGGTGGAGAAAAGGCCATCGAAAAACAGGTTGCCATGGGGAAACTCACTGCCCGTGAACGTATTCTTTCGCTGCTCGATGAAGATTCATTTAACGAGTATGATCTGTTTGTGGAGCACGAAGCACGGGATTTTGATATGGATAAAAAAATACTGCATGGTGATGGTGTTATCATCGGAACAGGTACCATTTACGGAGCGCCAATATGTATTTTTGCCCAGGATTTTACTGTTGCCGGAGGCTCATTGGGCGCTATGCACGCACGAAAGATTACCAAGATCATGGATCATGCTTTGAAAATGAGGATGCCATTGATTGGTATCAACGATTCAGGTGGAGCAAGAATCCAGGAAGGTGTTAATTCACTTGCAGGTTATGGTGAAATATTTTTCAGAAATACGCTTTCATCCGGTGTAATTCCGCAGATATCTGTCATCCTGGGACCTTGTGCTGGAGGTGCTGTTTATTCGCCTGCCCTTACTGACTTTGTTTTTGTTGTTGATAATATCTCAAAAATGTTCATCACCGGCCCGGAAGTCATCAAAACAGTTCTGGGTGAAGAAATATCAATGGAAGAATTAGGCGGTGCCAGGGTTCACAGCGAACTAACGGGTAATGCCCATTTCTTTGCTGAGAGTGAAACAGAATGTTTTGAGCAAATTAAAAAACTCGTGTCATTTATTCCGTGGAGCAACACTCAAAAAGCAAAACCCGTTGAGCCCAAAGAACCCAGACCCGAGTTTAACATTGAAGAAATAGTTCCCGGTGATCCAACACAGCCTTACGATGTCAGGGATGTTGTAAAATCCATTGTCGATGATTCAGAATTTCTTGAAATCCAGGAGAACTGGGCTCGTAACATGGTCATCGGATTTGGAAGAATAAAAGGTGAAACCGTTGGATTTGTATGCAATCAACCGCTGATTCTGGCTGGTGTTCTCGACGTAGATTCATCGGACAAAGCAGCCCGTTTTATTCGATACTGCGATGCATTCAACATACCCATTGTTACCCTTGTTGACCTCCCTGGATACCTTCCGGGTGTCGATCAGGAGCACGCCGGAGTTATCAGGCATGGAGCAAAAATTCTTTATTCGTACAGTGAGGCCACTGTTCCGAAAATTACTGTTATCTTGAGGAAGGCGTATGGCGGTGGTTACATTGCAATGAATTCAAGACATTTACGCGCCGACTTTGTGGTTGCGTGGCCGGGTGCGGAAATTGCGGTTATGGGCCCTGAAGGAGCTGCCAATATTATCTTTCGCAAAGAAATCATGGCATCGGATGATCCGGAAAAAACCAGGAAACAAAAAGTAAAAGAATACAAGGAAAAATTTGCAAATCCTTATGTTGCCGCTGCCAAAGGCTTTATCGATTCTGTTATTGAACCCAACGAAACCCGTAAATTATTGCAACATGCCATTGAAGTTTCAGTAAATAAAGCAATTAGCGGACCAAGAAAAAAACACGGTGTGCCACCATTTTAATCAGCCTTAATAAATGAAACGCTGATTGAATTAAAAAAACCTTTTGTTCAGCAGGGTTATTAACTTAAAAACCTCATTCAATGAAACGAGATAAAAAACTGGAAAAATACAAGGACAAAAAAAACAAAAAAGAAGAAAAAAAGAAAAAGACCCGTTTTAAAAGCCTCCAGTTGCATGGCATTAAGTACAAAACACATTTAACCAAAAAATTTGAGACCCGGATAAAATGGGAATCACCTGATCCCAATAAAATAATGTCTTTCATTCCGGGTACTGTTAAAAAAGTGCTCATAAAAGATGGACAGGACGTAAAAGAAGGACAGCCCATGCTTGTATTAATGGCAATGAAAATGGATAACATCATCAATGTTCCCTACGATGGTCAAATTAAGACTGTCCATGTCAAGGAAGGGGACAAAATCCCCAAAGGATTCATCATGTTGGAATATGCTTAAGAAGAACTGTATATTCCCTCAAAGGTCGGAGAAATCCGGCCTTTTTTATTGCAGCCAGCCTTCATACACGAAAAAGCTTGGAAACCGGTTCTTTAGTTTTACATGTCGGTTAAAAATTCCATAAACGGCAGATCCGCTTCCGGTCATTGAAGCATACAACGCTCCATACTTATATAACTCTTCTTTAATTTTGCCGATTTTAGGATATTTTGTAAGTACTGACTGCTCAAAATCGTTATGTATGATATCTTTCCAATCAGTGATTGGCTTTTCAATGGCATCCTCCAATCTTATTTCAGGTTTTTTAGGTGTTATTTCACTGTATGCCAATGAGGTACTAATATGAATGCCCGGATGCACCAAAACAAGATAATGACTACTTAGATTTGTATTTACAGTTTTCAGCACCTCTCCCCTACCCATTGCTAATGCAGGCTTGTTGTAGATAAAAAAAGTGCAATCACTACCAATCTGTGCAGCTAATTCCATCTTTTTCTTTTCTGACATATTTAGGTTATACAATCTGTTCAGAACCTGTATGGTATATGAAGCATCCGAAGATCCGCCACCAAGACCTGCCCCTACAGGAATAAGTTTATGAAGATGCATTTTGGTTTTCGGTAACGCGTGTAGCTCGTTCATTATGTTCCATGCTGTAATGCATAAATTTTCTGCCTCATCATTATCCAGGCCTCCTCCCGTGGTGGTAAAAACCAGTTTTTCATCCTGCGATTCTTCTCCTGGTACACATTCAAGAATATCTTTAAGTTCAATCGGATAAAACAGAGTTTCGATATCGTGAAAACCATCCTTCCTCTTTTGAAGAACATTCAATCCAATATTTATTTTTGCATTCGGAAAATCTAGCATGGTATCCTGTTTTTTTATTCGTTCCTACTTATTATAATAAAACCATGTTAAAACTAAGAAAAAAGTTGTTAACAATTAGTTGAAAAAAATGAGTGATAATTTGTTCAAAACACCTCTCGTTATATATCATAACCACTGAATCATTTCTTTAGTTTTGTAAGCGATCAAAAAATATCAGAACATGGCTAAAAATAACAATACATTCTCGGTTAAATCTACCCATCTTGAGCATGAGTTTGGCAAACTTCCACCCCAGGCCATTGATATTGAGGAAGCTGTGCTCGGGGCAATTATGCTTGAGAAAGATGCTATCATTGAAGTACTTGATATTCTTAAGCCTGATAGCTTTTACAAAGAAGCCCACAAAAAAATTTTTCAGGCTGTTGTGGATTTATCCATGCAGGAAAAAGCCATTGATCTGTATACAGTAACCGAAGAAATCAGGAACAGGGAGCAACTTGAAGAAATAGGCGGCCCCCTGTATTTGGCGCAGCTAACAAGCAAGGTCGCTTCGGCAGCACACGTTGAATATCATGCCCGCATCATTGCCCAAAAATATATCCAACGTGAACTGATCAGTGTTTCATCTGATATTCAGGAAAAGGCATTTGACAATACCATTGATGTTGATGATTTGCTCGATTTCTCGGAAGGTGAGTTGTTTAAGATTGCAGAAGGTAATATTCGGAAAAAATCAGCAAAAATTAACAGCATTATCCACGAGGCCATACGACAAATTGAAGAAGCCGGTAAAAATGAAGGAAATCTGAGTGGAGTTCCATCAGGTTATACTAAAATTGATCGAATAACCAGCGGTTGGCAACGATCGGACCTGGTGATCATTGCTGCACGTCCATCCATGGGTAAAACAGCATTTGTATTATCAATGGCTCGTAATATGGCAGTTGAACACAACGTGAGTACCGCGATTTTTTCTCTCGAAATGTCATCAATCCAGTTAGTAAACCGGCTTATTGTAAGCGAAACACAGCTTCCCTCTGAAAAAATCAGAACAGGAAAACTGGCCGATTTCGAATGGGAACAACTGGAATATAAGATTAAAAAACTGGAAGAGGCACCAATTTTTATTGATGATACACCGGGTATTTCCATTTTTGAGTTAAGGGCCAAATGCCGTCGGTTAAAACGGCAGCACAATGTTAACATCATTATTATCGATTACCTCCAATTGATGACAGGTACACCAGAAACCAAAGGCAACCGGGAACAAGAGGTGAGTACAATTTCAAGGGCTTTAAAGGGAATTGCGAAAGAACTTGATGTCCCCATAATAGCATTGTCACAGCTTAACCGCTCCGTTGAAATGCGTTCGGGAGATAAAAAACCGCAATTATCTGACCTGAGAGAATCCGGCGCCATTGAACAGGATGCTGATATGGTACTGTTTATTCACAGACCCGAAAAATATGGCTTTACGGAGGACGAAGAGGGGAATTCCCTCATTGGTATGGCCGATATTATCATTGCCAAACACCGAAATGGAGCCCTTGATGATATCCGGTTACGATTCCAGGATAAATATGCCAAATTTACTGACCTTGAAAATGCTGAAGTTGCCCCATTCTCAGATGATGATTCAGTAAATATGGTGACCTTTAAATCAAAAATAAATGAAGAACCGGAATCCGGGGCGGACGGTAATAATACGGATCTGCCCCAAAACAACAGTTTTGATGAAGAAGATCCTCCCTTTTAAAAATCACTTGTTTATCATTCCAGCTTAAATTTTAATGTGCTGTATAACAATAACATAGCAAATTTATACAAGGAATATTTTATTGTTTTTGCATTCTTCCAGCATTTCCTCGGGCCAAATACTTGCCTGGGTTTCACCAATGTGTGCTTTCCTAAGAAAAAACATACATAAACGCGACTGCCCAATACCACCTCCGATTGATTGCGGTAACTCACCATTTAACAACCGTTTGTGAAAGTGTAAGTCTTTTCTGTCTGTTGTATTTGTAAGTTCAAGCTGTTTCAATAACGCTTCTTTATCCACGCGTATTCCCATGGATGAAATCTCAAAGGCAATATCAAGCACAGGATTATGTAAAATAATGTCCCCGTTCAATCCAATGTTTCCCGCTGTGGTGTTTGTAATCCAGTCGTCATAGTCGGGCGCTCGTCCATCGTGAGGTTTTCCATTGAGCAACGTGCCGCCGATACCAATAACAAATATGGCTCCGTGCTTTTTTACAGCTTCATATTCTCTTTCTTTTGGCGATAAATCAGGATAATCGTGCAACAATTCTTCTGAATGAATAAACGTAATTTCCTCGGGCAACATGGGTTTTAACTCAGGATAATTTTCATATATAACAAATTCAGTTCGTTTGAAAACCTCAAAAATTTTCGTTACAACGAATTTTAAATACTCAAGATTTCGTTCATCCGGTTTCATCACACGCTCCCAGTCCCATTGATCCACGTACAATGAATGAATATTATCCAACACCTCATCAGGACGGATAGCATTCATGTCAGTATAAATTCCATACCCTTGCTCAATGGAATAATCGGCAAGTGCAAGCCGTTTCCATTTGGCCAGTGAATTTACAACCTCCGCTTGTGTGTCGTTCAGATGCTTCACGGGAAATGATACTTTGCGCTCAACGCCATTCAGGTCATCATTAATTCCGGTACCCTCTAATACAAATAACGGAGCGGTAACTCTTCTCAGACGAAGCTCAGAGGATAAATTTTCCTGAAAAGTTTCCTTAACAAGCAATATGGCTTTCTCAGTTTGATTCAGGTTCAGTAACGGTTCATAGTTTTTTGGTATAATCAGATTCCTGCTCATAATAAGTGTTTAATTATTTTTAGTTTTTAATCAAAGTAACGTACATTGTTCACCTTTTGAACACGAAAAATATTTAAATTAATTGAGAAATCTTTCAAAATATTAATATTTATTCGAATAATATGAATAAATATAACTTCAATAACCCATGTTTTCCATGCCTTGCAGTATAGTAAATAACATAAAAATACGAAAAATGAAAAACGATAGATTAAAAGCTTCCGAAAAAAAAGTGGGGATCCTGGCGGATCCCCTTCTTTTCACTAACTAAAACTAACTACTAACTAAA
>CAZAMT010000127.1:0-4852 GCA_964486145.1 uncultured Bacteroidales bacterium | reverse complement strand
AACTAAAACGAACTTTTAATATTTTAATTTCATTTAAACATTCGGGTTAACGTTATTGTTTCCTGTAAATTCTAATTTGATGAATCGGGAAATGAAAGTATTTCCGACATTCTCTAAGAAATAAACGTTAAACCCGTACGATTTCAAGAACGCTAAATGAGTATATTTTATTATTGACAGGACAAATATATACATTTGATATTAATTTTCAAAATAATTTTACAAATTATAATTTATTTTATTAATTTAGCTTCTAATTTGTAATGCCATCTTCATTAATTTGTAAAATTAATAGTAACACCTTGGAAAAATGGATGAAAATTTACACATCGATAGTTTAGACAAAAAAATTCTTACAATTCTTACCGGAAATGCCCGGATACCTTTCCTGGAAGTAGCCCGCGAGTGCAATGTTTCAGGAGCTGCCATCCATCAACGGGTTCAGAAATTAACAAAGCTGGGTGTCATATCCGGGTCACGGTTCACCATTGATCCAAAAAAAATTGGATTTAAAACACTGGCTTACATCGGTATTTTTCTGGATAATGCCAGTTTATTCAATGATGTTCTTAAAAAACTGGGTGAAATACCGGAAATAACGCAATGCCATTACACCACCGGTGAATACGCCATGTTTGTGAAGGTTTATGCCAAAGACAACGAACATTTAAAAGCAGTTTTGGCTGATAAGGTGCAATCCATTGAGGGAATTGCAAGAACCGTTACATTTATTTCATTGGAAGTTTTAATTGACAGGCAACTGCCCATCTTGCCCGAAAATTAAGCGGGTATTTGTCTTTGCCTGATTGCTTCATATAAAATTACGGAAGCAGCAACCGATACATTCAACGATGCCACTTTCCCAAATACGGGAATCGACACCAACTGATCACATATGTTCTGCACGGAAGCGGAAATACCTGTATCTTCGGATCCCATGACAATAACCACGGGATAGGTCCAGTTGCACTCCATATATGAACTTTGAGCCTTTTCTGAAGCCCCGATTACCTGCACTCCCGAATCTTTCAGAAATTTTAGTGCCGAAACAGGTTTTTCAACCCTTGACACTTGCAGATGATTCAACGCACCTGCTGAAGTTTTAACTGCATCTGCATTGATTTGCGCTGAACCTTTCGCAGGAACAATTACCGCATGAACTCCGGCACATTCGGCACTACGACAAATAGCCCCCAGGTTTCTGACATCTGTAATTCCATCAAGCATAAGTAAAAAAGGTACCTCCCCATTTTCATAAATTCCGGGAACAATTTGCTCCAAATCAATGTACTCTACGGGTGAGACAAAGGCCAGGGCCCCCTGGTGATTTTTTCGGGTTATGCGGTTGAGTTTTTCAATGGGTACAAACTGAAAAGGGATTTTATGACTTTGAATTAGCTCATAAAGCTCGCCTGATAAATCACCCTGTTGCTCCTTTCGAAGCAACACTTTTTCAATGGACTTACCGGATTTAATGGCCTCAATAATTGCATGAATGCCAAACACAAAATTACTTATTTTTGATTGTTTCATTAAATTAAAATTATCTGACAAAATTGAATATTGATAAAGAAAAGGCAATAAGGGCGTAGAATCTACTTCCATGCTCAACGATGTTAATCATCAAGTTGAAACACCTCTCCTTCCCTCCAGGTTTGAACAGCAGATCGCCATGAAAAATTATAGCTTTCTGAACGTTCAAGCTTGTATGTATCCTGGCTGTAAATACTATATTGCCGGTTAAACGTAAATACCGCTTCCTCTTTTTTATTTCGCTTATAATACATCCATTTTTCAACACTGCTGGTTTTTTCAAGTGAATTGGGCGGTCCATAAATAATATAGATCATACCACGATCGGTTTTCCACCCTTCGACGGATGAAGTGAAATAATAATTGGCGAGAAAGACGCGGTTATAATAAATTCGTATTAGTTCCCTTGCACGCTCCAGGTTTTCAGCTTTGCTTAACCAAAAATTATCAATGGCGAGTTTTAGGTTGGTTTCACTAACTAATTTCTTGTATTCATTTGAGGTTGTTATATAAACCAGCGGATCAAGCATTTCTTTTGGAGTTTCAAGTTTTGGGAATGATTCTCCAAAGTTCATGACTGACAATCCGTCCTCAACAGTGGTATCCAGCCGGAAAAAATACAATCCTTCATAAGGTAATTGAAACTTCATTCCTGAGGAGAACGGATACTTCCAGATGCTGTCCGGTTTTTTAAATAAATCGGGTTCCACGGAAGTTGAGAATACAGGCTTAGGTAGGTAATTCTTTGTTGGATAGTACGATACAAAAATACTGTCATGCAGATTATTGATGTAATCTATCGTAAATTCATGGTTCCCAACAACAAACGGTTCAAATAACCGAAGATTGTTTTTTGCAAAAGATACCATAAAATTCTGGTTGTTGTAAACATTCGTTTTATCAACATAAATAAAATTCTGCGTTGTGGTATTTCGCAAAAGGTCTGATGTAAAAACCCGTAACAGGTATGTATTTCCCTGTTTTACATTTATCGGGATTTTAGCAAAAAACCGCTTGCCCGAGTCTTCATGTTTAATAATGTATTGCAATGTTGTGCTATCAACGATTTCTTTACCAACACCATCCTCATCAATGTCGAACACCCGGTAATGAATCTGAAACTCAGCCCGCAGTTCCCTTTCTTTGTTTGCTTCATTGAACAGTAATTCATTAGGGAAAATTTTCGCGTACAGGGTTGACATATCACTTGCTGAATGAAATACCCTGTAACGAGGATGCAGAGGAGAACTACCGGGATTATAAATGTATGACAAGTCCCTGTCCACCTTAACTATTCGCGGTCCACGGCAGGCAGTTATAAAAAATGATATAAAAACAACACTATATAGTAAACGAAACTTCAACATTAATTAAATAACAGTTTAAACTATAAAAATATTCAAAATCTTTTAGTTTTTAACAATTCAACTTTTTGCGCCAGTTTTTCCCAATTCCACATTTCGTCCTGCAGTTCCTTTTTCAATTCGTTATATTTCCTAAAAAAAACCTCCTGTTTGTTATTATCCAGTTTTTTATCCGGTTCCACCATTTGTTCATCCATTGTCTGTATCTCTTCTTCCAGTCGGCTTATCCTTTCTTCGGAATTATCGACCTTTTTTTGTGCCTTCCTTATTTCCCTGTCAAGCTGCTTATTTCTTTCATAATTCTTTTTATTCTCAACATTTGTTGAAACTGTTTCAGATGCAGGTTGATTTGTACTTTTTTGGTTTCTTTCCAGTTCCTGAAGGGACTGCATTTTCTTTTTTTCCAAAAAATCAAAAATATTTCCGCGAAACTCCTTTATTTTTTTGTCTCTGAATTCATACAACCTGTTGGTCAAGCCATCCAGGAACTCCCTGTCATGAGAAACAACAATCAGGGTACCGTTATAGTTTAACAGGGCATTTTTAAGTATGTCTTTTGAGTGCATGTCGAGATGGTTTGTAGGTTCATCAAGCACCAGCAGGTTATACGACTTTAGCAACAACCTCGCGAGAGCGAGCCTTGACTTCTCACCACCCGACAACACCTTAACCTTTTTGTCAACATCTTCACCACTGAATAAAAAGGAACCAAGGATATCCCTTATTTTGGTACGGATATCACCAACGGCAACGTCATCGATGGTCTGGAACACTGTTTTTTCCAAGTCAAGAAGCGTTTCCTGGTTTTGTGCAAAATATCCAATCTGCACGTTATGGCCCAGTTTCAACTTACCGGTATAATCGAGTTCACCAACAATTATTTTAGACAGGGTTGTTTTTCCTTCTCCGTTTTTCCCTACAAAAGCAACCCGTTCGCCCCGCTCTAAAATCATGTCGATGTTTTTAAGCACCTGATGCTCTCCGTAAGCCTTTGACATTTCCTCTGCTTCCACAACAATGGCACCGGCTCTCGGCGCATCGGGAAAACGAATATTCATCGAAGCCTTGTCTTCTTCCTCTATCTCGATGCGTTCCATTTTCTCCAACTGCTTAACGCGCGACTGCACCTGGTCGGCTTTGGTTGCTTTGTACCTGAACCGCTCAATAAACTGCCCGGTTTCTTCAATTGCTTTTTGCTGGTTTCGGTAAGCAGCGAATTGCAATTGCCGCCTTTCTTCCCTTAGTTCAACAAATTTGGAATAGGATACCGGGTAATCATAAATTTTACCCAGGGTTATTTCAATGGTCCGGTTGGTTACATTGTTGAGAAATGCCCGGTCATGAGAAATCAAAATAACCGTACCCTTATAGTTGGCAAGAAACTCTTCAAGCCACTGAATGGATTCAATATCAAGGTGGTTTGTTGGTTCGTCAAGCAACAGCACATCCGGACTTTGCAACAGAATTTTTGCCAGCTCCACACGCATTCGCCAACCACCGCTGAATTCATTTAACGACCGTTGAAAGTCTGTGCGTTCAAAACCCAGGCCAAGGAGCGTTTTTTCAATGTTCTCCTCAAATTTCTTCCCATCCAGGATGGCAAACCGTTCATTTAGTTCCGTCAAACGGTCAATAAGGGCGAGGTAAGTATCCGATTCATAGTCCTCACGGGTTGCCAGTTCAACATTGATGTGTTCAATCTTTTTTTCTAAATCCAGGATATGTTGATACGCCGTTTTTGCCTCCTCATAAACTGTTTTCCGGGAGGTAGAACGTATCTCCTGCGGAAGGTAACCCATAGAGGTATCGGCAGGGCAGGTAACCTGGCCGCTGTCAGGCAGTTGTTTGCCGAGAATAATATTCAGCAAGGTTGTTTTACCGGCGCCGTTCTTTCCTACAAGCCCTATTTTATCTTTAGGCGTGGCCATGAACGATATCCCTTTAAAAATTTCTCT
>CAZAMT010000126.1:8522-11396 GCA_964486145.1 uncultured Bacteroidales bacterium | reverse complement strand
CTAAAATAAACCATTTCTATAATTTCGAGTTACTATTAAAAAAATATAATAACATGAAAGAAATAAACAAACAAGCTCCGGTTCTTATCACGGGCGGAAATGGATTTATTGCAAGCTGGATTATAAAAATGCTGCTGGAAGACGGAAAATCTGTGCATGCAACGGTGCGGAATCCAAACAATAAACAAAAAGTAGGACATCTTTTGGAAATGGCAGAAAAATCAACGGGAAAGTTAAAACTGTACAAAGCCGATTTGCTTGAACCCGGAAGTTTTGATGAAGCCATAAAGGGATGTGAACTGGTTATGCACACTGCATCTCCGTTTACCATTAGTTCAACCAAAGATACCTACAACACTTTTGTAAAACCTGCACTGGAAGGTACAAGAAATGTACTTGATGCTGTGAAAAAAACACCGGATGTTAAGCGTGTGGTTTTAACAAGCAGTTGCGCAGCAATTTATGGAGACAATGCTGATCTTGAAAAAACGGAGAACGGGATTTTTACTGAAAAATACTGGAATACAACCAGTTCATCAAAACACAATGCCTACTCATACTCCAAAACCGTTGCAGAAAGAGAAGCCTGGGAAATTCAAAAAGGTCAGGATAGATGGGATTTGGTTGTCATGAACCCTTCGATGGTTTTGGGGCCATCGCTCACCAATGCCAGCGCATCAGGCAGTCTTGATACGTTTCGTCAACTTGCCGATGGTAGTTTTAAAACGGGAGCACCCCGGCTTGAATTTGGTTTTGTAGATGTACGCGATGTGGCTGACGCTCATATTAAGGCAGGATATACTCCGGAAGCAAGCGGAAGATATATTTTAAGTCCATTTGAAAAAGGACTGCTTGATATTGCTAAAATGCTCCGTGAAAAATTTGGAGATACATATGCATTTCCAAAAAAACAATTACCAAAATTTCTGGTATGGCTTGTTGGTCCTTCCGTTGGAATGTCAAGGAAGTTTGTAAAACAAAATATAGGTAAACCGATAAAATTCGACCATAGTAAAAGCGAGAAAGAATTGGGATTGAATTACAGACCACTGGAAGAAACAGTCACCGACCATATGAATCAATTAATAAAGGATGGTCTTGTTTAAAATAATTCTTAAACAGAACCCAGTTTCTTATACTTAAATCGTTTTGGTTCAATATCACCGAGACGTTTTCGTTTATTTTCCTCGTAGTCAGTAAATCCACCTTCAAAATACACTACTTGTGCATTTCCTTCAAATGAAATGATGTGCGTACAAATACGATCAAGGAACCAGCGGTCATGCGTAATAATAACGGCGCAACCTGCAAAATTTTCCAGCCCTTCTTCAAGTGCCCGGAGCGTATTTACATCTAAATCGTTTGTTGGTTCATCAAGGAGAAGAACATTTGCTCCTTTTTTCAGTGTGAGAGCCAGGTGAAGGCGGTTACGTTCACCTCCGGAAAGCACTCCGCATTTTTTGCTCTGATCAGCACCTGTAAAATTAAACCGGGCCAGGTATGAACGGGCATTGATAACCTGTCCGCCAACCTCCACATTTTCCAGACCATCGGAGACTACATCAAAAACACTTTTTTCCGGATCAATTTCTTTATGAACCTGATCAACATAGGCCAGTTCAACAGTATCTCCAATGATGAAGCTACCATTATCCGGCTTTTCCTCACCCATGATCATTTTAAAAAGTGTGGTTTTTCCGGCGCCATTGGGGCCAATGATACCAACAATACCAGCCGGCGGAAGATTAAAACCAAAATCTTCCATCAATACCCTGTCACCGAATGCCTTTGATATGCCGGTTGCTTCAATAACCTTATCACCCAGTCTCGGACCATTAGGGATAAACAACTCCAGTTTATCTTCCTTTTGTTTTGCGTCCTCGTTTAACATTTTTTCATAACTGTTGAGACGCGCTTTACCTTTAGCCTGTCTTCCTTTTGCTCCCTGCCGGATCCATTCCAGTTCTCTTTCCAATGTCTTTTTTCGTTTACTCTCCTGCTTTTGCTCCATTGTTAGACGTTGGGATTTTTGCTCTAACCATGATGAATAATTTCCTTCCCAGGGAATTCCCTCACCACGGTCCAGTTCGAGGATCCAACCGGCAACATTGTCAAGAAAATAGCGATCATGAGTTACAGCAATAACAGTACCTTTGTATTGTTGAAGATGCATTTCAAGCCATTGAACAGATTCTGCATCCAGGTGGTTGGTTGGTTCATCGAGTAATAGTACATCCGGTTCCTGCAGGAGCAGCCGGCAAAGGGCAACCCTTCTCCGCTCACCTCCGGAGAGAGTGTTAACTGGGGTATTACTCTCAGGACAATTGAGCGCCGTCATAGCACGTTCAAGCCTGTTTTCAAGGTTCCATAGATCATATTGCTCAATTTTATCACTCAATGTAGCTTGCCTGGCGATAAGTTTTGACATCTCATCATCATCCATGGGTTCGGCAAATTTTGCATTTACCAGATCATATTCTTCCAGAATATCCGTATATTGTTTTACTCCCTCTTTTACAATTTCGATAACTGTTTTGTTATCATCCAGTTGGGGCTCCTGATGAAGCATCCCCATGGTGTAACCGGGTGAAAAAACAACTTCTCCGCTGTAGCTCTTGTCTTCGCCTGCAATTATTTTCAACGCCGTTGATTTACCCGCGCCGTTGAGACCCAGAACTCCGATTTTTGCCCCATAAAAAAAAGAAAGATTGATATCTTTTATAATGGTTTTGCCTGTGCTCAACGTTTTTGAAACACGAGACATTGAGAAAATGATTTGTTTATCCATAATTACATCGTATTCGTTTTGCAAATGTAAAAAAGAGCAGGACAAATTGTTCGTGAGAACCCGGAAAAGAATCTGCAAAAGGAATG
>CAZAMT010000126.1:0-8422 GCA_964486145.1 uncultured Bacteroidales bacterium | reverse complement strand
GGAATGTAAAAACACTACGTAAATTGCTCGAGATGGGAAGTGAAAGGGAACCATAAATTTCGGAATGGGTCAAACAAATTCATTAGAATAAAAATGTTTATGTTACATTCGCCGATTTATATTTGGTAATTAATGTACAGATGGCAGAAAGCTTCACTGGTTTATGAAGAAGAAAAAAGATGAGTTTCAGACAGGAAATGTTCTAACAGTTGCAACAGCTCATTTTATCCACGATATTTATCCATCGTTTGTTGCCCCTATTGTTGATGAGTTAAAGCTGAAGTTCGGTATTAATTATACACTTATTGGACTTTTACAGGTAATTAACCGCATCCCTGCGCTTTTAAATCCATTTGTCGGAATTTTTGCCGAAAGCATGAAAATGCGTTACCTGGTGATATTTACCCCTGCTGCAACAGCTATTTCCATGAGTTTAATCGGAGTAGCTTCGGGATACGGAATTCTGGCAATTCTATTATTTACATCAGGTGTCAGTTCCGCCTTTTTTCATGTTCCCACGCCCGTAATGATAAAAAAAGTGGCTGGGGCTAAAACCGGTAAGGGGATGAGTTTTTACATGGTTGGAGGTGAAGCGGCCCGCTCCGTTGGTCCGTTAATTGTCACTGCTGCTGTTACACATTGGGGTTTGTCGGGCACATATAAGTTGATGCCTTTGGGTATCGTGGCGTCCATCGTATTATTTTTCAGGTTGAAAGACATTGAAATCCGGAAGGATCTGAGCGGGAGTAAAATTGAATTCAAGAAATACGGAAGCATATTGAGAAAGTATATACCATTGCTGGTTACCGTGGCAGGGATTACATTTTTCAGGGGTGCAATGAAGTCGGCACTCACCCTGTATTTACCAACGTTTTTGCGTGACCAGGGAAATACCATCTGGCAGGCAAGCCAGGGACTGGCACTGGTTCAGTTTACAGGTATAGTCGGGACGATGTTTTCCGGAACATTATCCGACAGGTTTGGCAGGAAAAATACCCTGATGCTGATAACGATTACCTCACCACTGTTAATGATGATTTTCATCCTGTTTCGCGATGCAATGGCGTATCCTATACTGGCTGTCATTGGATTTTTTCTTGTTGGCCATCAGTCAGTGATACTTGCTACCATCCATGATACGGATACAAGCCACCTGCCTTTTCTCAATGGAATTTACATGACCACCAACCTTTTCCTGAACGCGTTTATGATCATGCTGGTTGGTTGGCTTGCAGACCATATCGGGCTTATCAAAACTTTTTGGATATCTTCAGGAATAGCCATTTTTTCGGTGTTTTTTGCTATGCGATTGAAAGTAAAAGAGTAATGGAATGTAAGGTGCAGGAAGTTTGGTGTAAAGCGTATTAGGCAAGAAGTATGAATTGCAGTGTAGGAGTTGAGATGCAAGTGTTGGTAGACTTAAGGTGAGATAGTTGAGAAAGCGAACTCCGTTTATGTGTCTTGATTGATTACATTAAAAGATTGTTTTTTATTTAGTTGGCCAGTACACAGGTTTCTTTTTTCCTGATTACTTTACCTTTGGAACTAACCGCCTCGAAAAACAATACATAAATACCTGTGCCTACAACCGAATATTCAGAATTCTTGCCGTCCCAAAACAGGGTACCCGAGGGGGCAATAATTTCATTTCTGACTAAATGCCGTACCAGTCTCCCGGATGGATCGTATACCGAAAGATTTAATGTATACTCTCCTTCAGGTAACTGATAGCCTATCTTCAATATGTCTTTTTCACCATCGTTGTCGGGTGTGAATACCTCGGGTTCAATCTTAAACTGCTCATTAACATTTTGGAAACCGGCCAGGTATTTAGAGTTTTGAACACCCGGTGTGCAATAATCAACAATTGATGCCGCTGACTGCCAGTTACCCGGTTGTTGGGTTGGAATATCAAAACTCACCCTTTCGAGCGATACTCCATCCACATTGTTTAAAGACTGATGATGTAAATCTTCTGAATAATGAAATTTATCCATTTCGGTGTTTTCACTGTTTTTTATTACAATCACTCCCTCACTGTTGTTTAAAACCGGAAATTGGCTCATTTCCAATATATTATTTGATGGTATCATATACGAATTGGAGCACTTTGTTTTATTTTTACATAAAAGCAGGTAATCTCCGGGAAAGAGAAGGAATGACTGATTGGTAAGCCTAACCATGTCTGATGTTCCGTATTGCAGGTAAAGGTTGCCGGCATCAATGATTTTATCAGAGGCATTGTACACTTCGATAAATTCAGGATGGCCGTCATGAGGTTGAAACATTACTTCGGAAAATAATATTTCTCCGGGTTCCGGAATGAGAGGAAGGCCAATAACATGACTTTTTGAATCGAAAATATCGTTCATGCAGTCCATTACATTTTTAATTTGCAAGCGATACGTTTTTCCTCTTGACAATGGTTGTTTGGTCTGTACATCAAGGGCAAAAAATTTCAGGTCGAACATGAACGTATCTATATCCAGTTTTGGTAAAATGTCAATATTCAACTGGTTCAGGTGATCGTGCGGAATGTACTCATTGAGGTAAATTCGAATACGGTTATGAGCCGGAACTCCGATATTCCTGATAAGGTCTGTTGAATTTATTATTATATCGCTGGAAACCGAGTTTTTACTGCCGGGAGTTCCGCCTCTGTAGGATTCACTTTCCAACCATAAATTTTCCGGCTTGCATGGATTATCCATTTGACTGAGTTCAAGAGACCAGCCGCCCTCACTTTTTGATTCTGACTGGAACAGGTCTTTTTCATATGTTGCAAAATGGATAATTTCGTTATTTCTGTTTAACAATACTATATCATTTTTTGAATTCAATAAATTGAGCGAAGATAACATATGTACATTTTCATAACCCGTGAATGCCGCGCGATCATCTTCGTCAATAAAAAGATGATAGCTACCGGCTTTAAGAGTCTCTGATAAAATGGATATTTTTTTATCATTTATGAACAGATTTAAAGTTTCTGTATTTATGGAATAGTTTGAAGCGTTGTAAACCTCGATATATTCGGCATTTGGTAAGCCGACAACAGGCTCGGGATCGGCCATAATTTCGGTTATAAAAAGGTCAAATTCCACCGGCTTGTACGAGGTGAAATACAATTGAACGTTTTCAAGTTGATTGCCACATAAATCAATGAGATCGAAAATTTCAAGAAATAAGGTATCACCTGAGGAAATGGGTTTGTCAGTGAAAACATTCAATGCATGGTAACCATCAAATGAAATATTTTTAATTTCATAACCTGGCTCTATGGCTGCCTGTGGAGAAGCCATCGTATCGATAAAACCGGTAAAAGTAAGTTGCAAAATTGTATCGGATAACCATTCGGTACTGAGAAGTTGTGGCAATGCTATTTCCGGTTTTTCACTCATTGTGCTGTTTTGATTTCCCGGTGTGCCACCTTGTGGATCGATGGATGGTTGAATGGTTAGCGGATGATAGCAGTCAAGGTCCCAAGCATTGCGCTCCAGTGAGATTCCATCCAGGTCTTTTTCATACCAGTTGGTATGATAATAAACACTATCAATTGTTCCGTTTCGACCGGATGAAAGAACAATGTGGCTGTATTCATTGGGCAGGAAATATTTGCTTCCGATCACCGGCAATACTTCCCCGAAGAGAGCATAATCATTTCCTGCATTTGTATGCGTGAGTATAACGGACTCATGGGCATTCAGTAAAAAAGAGGGTAATTCATACGATCCTGAAAGCGTTTGTATATGCCAGCCTGCTAAATTAATGTTGAAGTTGGATCGGTTCAAAAGTTCAATAAATTCGTATTCAGGTAGCCCTTTACCTGGTGTTGGGTCAGTCATAAACTCATTTATGATAATATCCTTGCTGGCAGGTATGTGATGGTAGAACTGAATGGTATCTGAGGTTTTGTTAAAGCAATAATCTTCAATTTCATGCACAAAAAACCAGGTGTTTCCTTCAGTAAGTGGAGATGTGGTATGAACACATACCGATGAATCGGACAACACCTCTTTAACAGAAATTACAGGTTTATCCTGAACACATTTGATTACCATGTTACTTGCTTCGATGGGTTCGTTAAATGCAAAAACAAAACTGGTGTCCTGTAACCTTTGGAAACCGGAAATGATGGGAGCACTTTCGTCTTTTTCGTTGTGATGAACCGAATTTATTTTTCCGGGTGTACCTCCAAATGGATTTTCCGAACTGTTCCAGTTGGCTTTTGGCCGGCAGGAACGGCTGTAATGGGTTAGTTCAAGCGACCATCCACCATCGTTTTTATCTTGTTGGTGCCACACGTCAGAATAGTAAACGCTGTCAATTGTTTTTCCGGTTTTGTCACGAATCAGGATCGTGTCATTCGTATTCAAAAGGGTTGACAGGGATGAAAAAATACCGAGGCAACGACCATAAGGAATAAAATGCTCCTTTGCATCTTCATGGCACAGGATGAGCCTTTCATTTGCCGGAAGGATATATGGTTCAAACACACAGGATTTATTGCTGGTATGGAAAGTCCAGCCTGCAACATCAATATCATATCCGGTACTGTTGTACACCTCCACATATTCATATTCAGGCAGATCCTGCACCGGAAGCGGATCGGCCATTATTTCTGTGATCAACAAATCGGATGGATTTGGAAAATAAACAATTACTTCGCTGATCGTATCATTGATTGTATTTCCACAAAAATCAAACATTCCGGAGAGTGAAATTTGTATTGTGTCTTTTGATTTCAACGGGGTATCAAGTATTATCTGCATCGAAGTTAAATCACTGAAATGGTAAGCTGATATTTCATAATTGCCGGATAAACCTATTTGTATTGACGATGTGGTATCAATAAAATCAGAAAACTCTATAATGAACGCGGAATCATTGGATACGCTGATATTTTGTAGTTTTGGTGTAATCGATGTCAATTCGGGAGATAACCTGCTGTTCAACGTACCGGGGGTGCCGCCCGATGCATCAAGCGATGGCAGCAGGTTTTGTGGATGGGAGCACGAAAAATCTGTATGCATTCGCTCCAGTGAAATCCCATCAAGATCCTGGTCATAAAAATTTGAATTGTACTGTAAAGAATCAATCAAAACATTGTTGTGTGCTTCCAATTTCAAACTACCACGCTTGTTTGACAGATAATAGGAATTGCCCAATGCAGCAATAACATTTCCGAACGACGAATAATCATCATGCGCATTTGCGTGGGTTAAAATAACAGTTTCTCCCGGGCGAAGCAGATATCCGGGTAGCAGGTAGAAGTTTGTACCAGAATAAATTTTCCAGTTTTGAAGGTTTATATCAAATTCTGATGTATTTAATAGCTCAATAAATTCATATTCAGGAAGATCCTTTGAAGGGACAGGATCAATTAGAAATTCATTGATGATAACTTCATACCTTTGTGGAAGGTGATGATAGAACTGAACCGAATCCACTGGAGTTGAATGAAAGCAGAAATCGGTCATGTCTTGCAGGATGAAGGTAAATTCACCCTCCGTGAGTGGATTCGCGGCGAATGCCTGAAAAACGGTATCATTTATATTTTGAACCGATAAATTTTGCAAACCATTTTGCCAAATAAAGGCAGAAAGCAACGATGTGTCAATGGGATTTGAAATTTCAAAGGTAATGATACTATCCGGTTGGAAATTGCTGTTTTCAATGTATGGAGCAATCCAATCCTGCAGGTTCATATGTGCAGAATTTACAGTACCCGGTGTTCCTCCAGCCGCGTGAACCGAGCTTTTCCAGTTTGCTTTGTTTATGCATTGTCGTTCATAATTGGTTAACTCCAATGACCATCCGCCATCCTTTTTATCCCCATCATGCCATTCATCGGTATAATGAACACTGTCAATCATTTTGCCATACTGATCATAAATGAAAAGTGTATCTTTTGTGTTTAGCAGGGTTGACAACGAGGTGAAAATGTCCATACAGTCTCCAAACTGACGGAGCAGGTCAAGGGCATCTTCGTGGCAAAGGATAAGCCGTTGTTTTGGTTGTAATGTATAATCGTGGAAAACCTTTTCCGCACGACCTGAGCGGAAAGTCCAACCATTGAGAGCGATATCATAAGGCGATTGATTATAAATTTCAATGTATTCAAACTCGGGAAGATCAACAACAGGAAGGGGATCAGCATGGATTTCTGTGATTAGGATGTCATGCTGCACCGCCTGATAATAGAAAAAGGAATCGATGTGATCAAGGGCTTCATTTCCGTCAAGATCAACCATTTTTTGTAGATGCAGGTCATACATTTTTTCATTAATAAAGCCTGAGTTGTAATGCAGGATGATTTCGTCTGCGTTGGCAAAAATGATGGAATCAGGCATACCCATGGTTTCAATTAGGTAGTTTTCCGGGTGTTTCATCGAGTCTTCATTCAATGGCTCCGAAAACAGGATGATTACAGAGGAGGTGTCATTCACGTTGATTTCCTCGATTACCGGCGGTAGCGTATCAATAATGAATGTGCCGTCAATTGAAATATCATCAACGGTAAGTTTTTGAACCTCCGAGGACGTATACGCATAATAAAAACCAAAATAGTTTCCGGAAAGAATCGATGCATCGGAAAAAGATCCCAGGGAAGTATCTGATTCATTTTTATAAAGGTGAATTTCCCAGGTTGCATCCGGGTATCTTATCACCTGCAAAGTCGCAGCAGAATCAGTCCCGATACTATTCTCCCAGTTATAATTTGTATTATAAATTTCTTCGGTTCCCTGTTCAGTGTTTTTCCACACTTTTACCAAATCATCCGACCCTTTGAAATTGACGCCAAGCACGTACGCGCATGCCGATCCTCCCGGGTGCATATCCATTGCGTTCTTATCAGCAAGGAGAAAAGCGCTCCAGTTGTTTGATCCGGACGGGGTGTATTCATGAAGCACGGAAAAAGTCCAGACAGTTGTATCCATGCTCAAATGAAGCTCATCAAACCGGATGGATACCTGGTCATGACCATCATCGGGATTGTCATAGCTGTGTTTTAATGAATAATTGCCTGATATCGGATTGGATGAAGTAATACCCCACCTGTCGGGAGAATTCATTTCCCAGCCATTCAACGTGCTGTCTTCAAAATTAATGTTAACCTGAGCAATTGCAGTAAAGGAAATGAATAACAGTAAAAATAAAAAGTATCTCATTATCAATAGAATAAATGTACCATACCTTTGAACCATCATGTATTAAGGTAATATTTAATACGAAAGGTTTTTATTAAGGGTTCTATACATAAGATGATATTCCTCATAATTTTGCTTGTGAAATTGTTTTTTATAAAAATTAATTGCGATTTTTGTTGGTCGGAAAAATACCATTAAATCATTATTGATATGAAAGTTGCAGTAGTTGGCGCCAGTGGTGCTGTTGGTCAGGAGTTTTTAAGTGTGCTTGAAAAAAAATCTTCGCTTTTTGATGAGTTGGTTCTCTTTGGATCGTCAAGAAGTGCGGGAAAAAAATATATATTCAGAGGTAAGGAGATTACTGTTAAGGAATTATCAGATAACGATGATTTTAAGGATATTGACATCGCGCTTACCTCGGCAGGAGCAGGAACATCAAGAAAATTTGCCGAAACCATTACGAGGCACGGGGCTATTATGATTGATAATTCCAGCGCTTTTCGGATGGAGGAAGATGTTCCGCTGGTAGTACCGGAAGTAAACCCTGAGGATTGCAAACACACACCCCGGAATATCATTGCAAATCCAAATTGTTCTACCATTCAGATGGTGGTTGCACTTAAGCCTATTGATAATCTTTCGCACATCAATAGCGTACGTGTTTCAACATACCAGGCTGCTTCAGGGGCAGGTGCTGCGGCAATGCAGGAACTTGACGATCAGTCGAGACAGGTAATGGAAGGAAAAACAGTTGGTGTGAATAAGTTTCAGCATCAACTGGCATTTAACCTTATTCCGCATATTGATGTATTCCAGGATAACGATTACACCAAAGAAGAAATGAAAATGTTCTGGGAAACACAGAAAATCATGCATTCGGATGTGAAGGTAAGTGCCACTTGTGTACGTGTTCCTGTGTTTCGTTCTCATTCAGAGGCGATTTGGTGTGAAACGGAAAATGAATTATCCGTTGAAGATGTGAAGAAAGCATTTGCGAATGCCCCCGGAATTATAGTTGAGGATGACCCTTCGCAAAACAGTTATCCGATGCCGTTGTTTTCTTCGGGGAAGGACGATGTATATGTTGGACGTATCCGAAAAGATCTTGCCAATCCGAAAGGAATTACATTTTGGTGCGTTGGTGATCAGCTTCTGAAAGGAGCGGCATTGAATGCTGTTCAGATCATGGAATACATGATTAAGAATCAACTAATACCTAAGTAAAGCGTTTGTTCTCCGCCTAAGGCGGATCCAACCGCTCAACTTAGGTA
>CAZAMT010000125.1:0-11415 GCA_964486145.1 uncultured Bacteroidales bacterium | reverse complement strand
TGTTAATGTTTGTTTCATCTGTTTAAAATTTGTGACCAAACCTGAAATTTGGCACACATTTCAATCATGGTCGTGTGTGCCTCAGTAATTATCTCAGATAACTTGTCCGACAATTGGCGGATGGTCTGTTTCATAATTTTACATTTTTTATATTTCATATCCATTTCTATAGGGTCTAGCTAGCAATCGGTTTGCGATGTTGTCATTGGTAAATATTTCTTTTTCTGCATCCCACTGAAGCTTTTTTTCGGTTTGCATGGCAATTTCACCTAACAATGCAACAGAAATAGAACGGTGGGCGATATCCACAGGTGCCACTGTTTCTTTTTTAGATGTAATACAATCCAAAAAATTTTGATGATGGTCATTGCTTTTATAGAGTTTGATTTCATCATCCCGAATTTTTTCCTGAAGTATGTTGTCATCTGAAGCGAAGTAACCCCCTCTGTTAACATGTATCCATCCATGTTCACCATACCATGATACGCCCTGGCCGTGAGGCAGTCGACTGCGGTTTGCAACTCTGATAGTAAGGCCGTTTTCATACCTGCAGGTAATGTCATATTCCACAGGAACGTCGTAAATCCCTTCCAGCGGGTAAACTCCTTTTCCCTGTATTTCAACAGGAGCCGATCGTTCGAGGCCAAGCCCCCAGTGAGCAATATCGATGTGGTGGCCTGCCCAATCGGTGAGTTGTCCACCGGAATAAGCCAGGATCCATCTCCAGTTCCAGTGGCATATTCCACGATAAGGTACTAAAGGTGCAGGACCAAGCCATTGTTCCCAGTCTAAACCTTCAGGCACAGGTTGTACAGGAGGTGTTCCAATTGGTTTATTGCCATCGGGCAGTCCAACTTCCACCCATTTAACTTTTCCTATCCTGCCATTTCTTACCAGTTCACAACAAAAACGGAACTTTTCATCTGAGCGTTGCTGGCTCCCGGTTTGCCAAGTAATGTTTTTGTTTTTTACCGCATCAACAATGGCACGGCCTTCTTTAATACTTCTGGCAAGAGGCTTTTGTCCGTAAATAGCCAGCCCTTTGTTGATAGCGGCAATGGAAATAATGGCATGCCAGTGGTCAGGGAGGTCAATATGCACTGCATCAAGGTTTTCTTTATCCAGAAACTCCTGATATTGGCTATAGGTACGGCAATCATTGGTCCCGAAATGCTTATCTACCTTTTGCTTTGCATTTCTACTGTGATTGTTATCCACGTCACAAACGGCAACATATTGTACTTCCTTTTTTTGTAAAAACCGGTCCATGTCACCGTTTCCCATAGCACCAAGACCTATACCGCCCATTACAATCCGGTCACTTGGAGGTATAAAACCATTTCGACCAAGTGCTGAAGAAGGAATGATATGGGGTATTACCATTCCCCCGGCGACAGTTGCTAACGTTCTTTTAATAAACTCTTTACGTTTCATTTGAAATTCATTTGTATTATTGAATTAAGCTTTATCATGGGGCTTCCCCGGAACAGGGGCATTAAATTCCATATTTATATTAGTTAAGGCATAAGTATTTGGGCCTAACCTTAAATCAGAATTTAGCATATCTTTCCAGTTAATAATTTTTCCGGAATATGCTGCTTCCCTACCCATAATGGCTGTGAGGGTAGAAAGCGCTGTTTCCTCTGTCTGGTTGATATAATTGCCGGTTCTGATAGCATCAACAAGATGTATGTGCTCCTGAATGTAGGGTGATATCTTCAGGGTTTCCTTTTTTGGATCGGGGTATTCATATTCCCAAATGACTTCGCCATCCATATTAAAAATCTTGTTTTTACAATTGGTATATCCATTGGTACCCATTATAAATTCACCTACTCCATTGGCGCAATCGTCAATTTGTCTGCTCATGCTGTGAGAATATACTCCATTGCCGTAATCAAAGTCAATGCTAAAAAAATCGTATTGGTCACCGGTAATACGTCGGTGCCTGCCCCCGTATCCATTGGCACTTTTCGGGTATTTTTCCATGAACCAGTTGATTATATCGATATTGTGCACATGTGTATCCAGAATATGATCACCGCAAAGCCAGCAGAAGTTATTCCAGTTGCGGATCATGTATTCCATGTCGCTCCAGCCTTGTTCACGTTTTCGGTACCAAACATGTGACTGGTTCCAGTATGCCTTTGCTGATACTAATTTTCCGATAGCCCCATTGGCCACCTGCTTAAATGTTTCGATGTAATCTTCACGGTGCCTGCGCTGGGTACCTGTCACCACGCATAAACCCAAAGACTCCGCCCGGCTTCCTGCACTTCGGATGGTACGGATGCCCACCGGATCAACAGCGAGGGGCTTTTCCATAAAGACATGCTTTTTTGCTTCAATCGCTGCTTTAAAATGCTCAGGTCTGAAATGAGGGGGTGTGGCCAGCAAAACCACATCAACATCCGAGTCAAGTACCTTTTTGTAAGCATCAAAACCGTAAAAGCAATTTTCGTCCGCCACTTCAAAATCATATTTTTTCAATTGGCTTCGGCAAATATCCACCTGGTCTTTAAATACATCGGCCAGGGCAACCAGTTCAAGGTCATTACCAGCACTTAAAAAATTCAGGGCAGCCCCGGTTCCCCTGTTACCCGTTCCGATTAAACCGGCTTTTATTTTCTTTCCATCCGAGGCTATGTTCTTCATCGATGGTAAGCCAAGTTCTTCATGACTTCGTTTTGCCCTCCCACACGACGACAGGATGGAACCTAATCCAAACCCTGCAAGCCCCAGGGTAAAGGATGTTCCCAGGAAGTGTTTTCGACTGATTTTTTTATTTTCGATCATGATATCTGTTATTTGTTTTGGTCATTTAATTCATTTTCGCAAACAACCCGAAAACCAACATGCATGCAATCCGAGTACCACCAAATGCTTTTAGGCATCTGAGGATCGGTAACAAGCCAGTCATCGGTCCGGGTATATCCCTTCGAACTGCAAGTAACCCCATACTCATTATCTTTGTAGGAGCCTCCACGAATAACGTGTTCAAGTCCATCATCCGAAACATCACTGCAAAACTCACTTACATTACCAAGCATATGTTTTAATCCGAACGGATTTTCATTCACGGATGAAGGTGTGGCCGTTCTGTTCTGGCTATTATTTTTATAGACAATGAATGAGTCAATCAACGTGCTTTGTTTCTTCAGGAGGTTACCAACAAAACCTTTTTCCGAAAAATCTTTTGGGTTTCCATCAAAGAAATACGGTCCGGAGGTCCCTCCGCGGCAGGCATATTCCCATTCAGCTTCCGTAGGAAGGCGATAATGCTTTCCGGTTATTTGCGATAGCCAGTTGCAGTAGGTTTCAGCTGCATAATGTGTCATGGTGATGGCTGGCCGTTCGCCTTTTCCCCAACCCTGATCCGGGGCACCCCATGGTGGCGTTGGCCCGGTTATGCCATCTACCTCTTCTGTCGTATTATCCTTACCTTCTTTCCGTCCTTCTGATTCAGTAGCCTTAAAAAAGGCAAGGTATTCATTCCATGAAACCTCTGTTTTACCTATCCAAAAATCATTTACTTGTGTTGTTTCTGTGTTCCCATTTAAATTAGACATTTTAAATTTACCTCCGTTAACTGCAACCATTTCAAAAGAAACGATGCTACCGGGAATTTTTTCTGTGAAATTTTCGAATGTTTCCACGGGTGTAGACTCGGTAAACAACTCTTTATTGATATATTGATCATGAGCGGTGAGCGCAAACGTAACATTTTTTTCATGTTTGCGGTTTTCATCAAAATGGCCTACATCAATATGGCAATTAATGCAGTGCATTTTTTCATTTTCTGACTGGTAATGTAAATGCGCGTCTTCACCGTTTTTTGACAGGTTTTTTGGGAACAATGTTTCATGACATTTAACACATGATACTTCATAAGTAAATCCAACGGCATTTTCCGCTTTGGATTTATACTCCCAGTCGAAATCAGAAGTATCTTTGAAAATCATTCCATAAACATCCTTTGCCCCGTGCTTTATTTTTGCAGGCCAGTGCCCTTCGCCTTCCGGTGGCAGGTGGCAATCAATACAATGGACTTTAACACCAGAATGATTGTAATGATGGGACGAATGTTGCCAGCTCATGTCAGCAGTTGTATGAACATGGCATGACATACAGTAGTCATCTGTTGATGTGAAAGCTTTTAATTTATTTCCCGTAAAATATACAATCATTGCAAATAGAATACCTGAAGCAAACAAGGTTCCCGTTCCCAATTTCGATATTGTCCTTCTAATTATTCCCATCCTGCATTTTTTGGCTATAATAATGGTACAGCATTAATATCTCGTTATTAATGCATTAATTTTGCATTAACGATCGGTTTAACAATCTGTAATTCAGTGAAATATTTTTTTTGGTGCGCAGGGTATCAATTTAATCCTGTCTGGTAGTGCATATATGAAATAAGACCAGTATTTCAATATATAAAAATAAAAAAATGATGATAAGTTGGTTAATTTTCAATACAATGTTAGTTTTACAATTAGAAAGAAACAACTATTATTACAACGGGAGTATTCAATAAATGCCATCTGTTTGTTGGACCATAAAAACCTTTTTATTAGTTCTGTGGATTATCTTAAGTAATATATTTTATATCTCTGCCAATTCTCCCACGAGCTATTCTGATATTGCTTTTTTTATTTATGAATTTTCGAGGACAGATGCCCATACAGTCAGACCTGCTTATGTTCCAGTTGAAAACCTTTTAAAACGTCATGTTGGTGGTTTTGCTTTCTATCTGAAGTATGATACTAACCTAAATGAATTAACATACAAAAATGGAAATTACAACATAAGGCTTACGAAATCACTTGTAACCATTAAGACTTATCTTGATGAAAACCCGGAAGAAATTCTAACCCTGTTTTTTTTCACCGATTCTTCGTCGCATTCAATCCACCATTCATTGAAAAATGCCAGGCTAAACGATCGGGCCTATTATGTGAACGGAAAACAGCCATGGCCATCGCTTGAATACTTAATATCAAATAATAAACAATTGGTTATTTTCGCAGATGAAGCGGATAACCCTGCACTGGCAGAACCATTGCATCCGCTGTGGGAGTATGTTGCCGAATACTCCTATCCGACCGAACAGTTTATTGAGTCTCTTGACCATGCTTCTGAATATAACTTGTTATTAACACGCGGGTATGACTCGTTTCTTGGCTCCAGTAAGCCTCCTTCTGTAAATGATAATCCGTTGATTATTAATTATTATATGGATGTATGGAGAAATACCGGGCGTATTCCCAATTTCATCTTTTTTGATGATCGTTTAGTGAATCAAATAGGCGCTATCAGGCTTATTTTAAGCGACATGGATAGAATTTCAGGCAAAGTTATTAAAAACAATGTGCTGTTAGATAAGGTTTACTGGATAAATCCCGCGAATTCAATTACAGGAGGGGAATTCATGTTCCCTTACTTAGGGAATATCCGGGAAATCATTCCTTCCAGTCCGGGTTATCAGTTTGTTCCCACATCCATAGACATACACGGGAAAAAAAATCCGAATGATGTAACTTTTAAAGCAATACCGTTGGATATCACGAATGATATGACTGCTTTTTACCGCTTGAACGGAAATGCCAGGGATGGTTCAAGTAACAAAAACCATGGAATTAATAATGGTGCGGCATTTAAATTAGACACGACAAGAGGGCAGGTTGCATATTTTGATGGAGATGGTATTATCACCTTACCGGGTGCAGAAAAAATAAAAATCAGGAACAGTAGCTTTACCGTTGCTGTTTGGATCAATGTCGAAAAATTCACAAAAAGCGATCATTCCGTCATTGGTACAGAAAATGTTGTTTACCGAAAAGGTTTGCATCTTATTCTGCGGGATAAAATTCCGTACTTTGGTTTTTTCGCGAACGACTTAAAAGGAAATACTGTTGTTGAAGAAGGAAAATGGTATCATTTGGTATGGCGCTACAACCGCATTAACGGAGAGCAAGCAATATTTGTCAACGGGAAAGAAGACGGAAGATCATACAATCATCCATCTTTTGCCGGAGAAGAAGAACTTGTCATCAGCAAATCCATATTAAGAGACAGCTATTTCATTGGAATGATGGATGACATCGGAATATGGAACCGCCCCCTGGGTGAACATGAAATCAATAACCTGTATACCGGAAACCTCAATCTTGCTAAAGAACTTAATACAAAAAAAACAGGTCGTTATGCCCTTTATCTGCTATTGTTAATAACCATTGTGGTGATTATTTTATATCGACAAAAACTGGTTTTAGTGGGGAAATATTTATTTTTTAATCCTGTTAAGCGCGATGAAAAGGTCAATGGTTTGACAAAACCTGTGCAGTACAAAAATGCCATATTCCTGTTTGGTAAATTCGAAATGTTTGATATCCATGGAAATGAATTCTCCAATGGATTTTCAGATAAGGTATTGCAAATGTTTCTTGTACTGCTTTCTAACAATATAATGGGCAAAAAAGGAATATCTTCTGAATCATTAGAGACAGTGCTGTGGCCGGAACTAATTAGAAAAAATGCCTCCAATAACAGGCGCGTTAATATGTTAAAGCTCAGAAACCTGGTGGATAAGCTTGATGGAATACAAATTGTTTTATCAAAAAAACTTTGGGTAATGGAAATATCCAACCCCATCTATTGTGATCTTGTTGAATACTTGAAATTAAAAGAAAAGAAAAGGTTAAACCAGTTATCTTATTTTCAGCAAATATTGCCCATCATCAAAAGAGGGGAATTTTTAAAAGGCATAAATTTTAGGGATCTTGAGGATTTTAAGGCTTCTGTAAGTTATGAAATCGTAGATGTTCTTGAGTTGTACCTGCAAAACTTTGCTGAAAACACAGGTTCAGGAGAAATTATTGAAATTGCCGACAGAATTTTGATCATTGATGATTTGAACCAACCAGCAATCTGGTATAAAATCAGAACGCTTATGCAACAAAGTAATAATAAGCTGGCCCGCCATGTTTACGAATGTTTTGCACAAAGGTATGAAGAGGTTTACGGAGAACTTTTTCATAGTGATTTTAATACATTCACATCTGCTAACCTTGCAAATCCTCAATAAATACCTACATCACATACCTGTTGTTATACCTTTTTCAAAAATACGTTACTTTTTACTGTCTCAATAAGCCATTCATATTCACCTGATTAAACCGTGTATGGTTCACGCAATTCCCTAATATATAATTGGTTAGCCTTTGGATCGTTCACTACTTCACCTTTTTGAGGATCCCAGGTGACCTTTCTTTCTGTCCTAATGGCAATATCACCCATGTGACTTACTGTATCTGACATGATGGCCTCATCCAACGGACAGGTTTCTTCCATATTGCCTTTGATTATATCGATGAACATTTGTCCCATATTGTTATCATTACTCAACATGTAATTATTTGGCTTGTTTTCTTTAAAAGTATCGAATTTTTGTTGTATCTCAGGTATGTTTGATTCAGCTGAGCCCCTGCCCAATGAAATCCATCCCTTGGTCCCAAAGAAGGTTGTCGAGTTTCCATCTTTAAGTGTACGGTAATCCCATATGTTCTTTTCTTTTACCACATCGCGACTGGCAAATCGGAGTTGAATACCGGATTCATATACATAATTTAAGTCCCATGAATAAATGTTATCGTAAATGCCATTGGTTTCCCAGAATTTCCCGGTACCTTGACATGTGTATTTACCATTCATATTATCTTTTAGTGCCCATATCATGATATCTAACGGATGTGCCCCCCAGCCTGCCAAAAAGCCAATACTGTAATCGTACTGAAACCAGGAGCTGTTGTTGGTTACACGTTCGGGGCAATATGGGTTCAAAGGTGCCGGTCCGGTCCAGATATCATAGTCAAAATCATCTGGTACAGGAACCTCAACGCATTGAGGGGATTCAACCGGATTTTTTCCGGGTGCCCACACCTCTACGCGCTCAATTTCCCCTATCTTACCTTCCCTGACCATATCCACCCCCATTTGCATATGCGCCATGGCTCGTTGCTGGGTACCATAATGAAACTTAACGTTGTTGGCTTTTATCTCTTTTTCAAGGATTTTATAATGTGGATAACTAAGTCCGAGGGGTTTGGCCACCATTACATGTTTGCCTGCCCTGGCAGCCATAATGGATGCAGGGACGTGCCAGTGATCAGGTGTAACAATATTCACTGCATCAATGTCTTTCCTTTCGAGAATTTCTTCGAAGTTGAGGTATGGCTTACAGGTTGGAGCCTTGATTTCCCTTTGTTTGTATGTTCCATTAATAAATTCTGCCGTTTTTTCGCGACGATCAAGATGGGGATCACACGTTGCTACTGAAAATGCAGTTTCCAATGGTAAAAAGAAACTTTTCAATTCGTGCACCCCTCTGGAACCTACACCGATGTGGGCGACCATAATTTTATCATTGGCTCCTTTGGCACATGATGAAAGAATAGTTGGTGCAACCAAGGCACCTGCTGACATTGCCGAAGCACTTTTAATAAAATGCCTTCTTGAAACGTGATTTTTTTTCATGATAATATTTAGTTTTTGAAAGTTTCCCAATGATCAAGTAAGATATTATTGTCCCGTTCATCAGGTAAAACCAGTAAACGGTATTTTAAATGAAGTTTATCACCTTTTTTGAGAACATGCTTAGAATTAAAAATCACAGCAGGGCTAAAATAATAAAAAGGATGATCGAGGGTTTTTGAAATAAACCATTTGGATGGATAATTGAAATTATCCGGATGGTCAAAAATAGTAACTGAAACCGGATGACCTTTGATCGTCTTCATATCATAGGTTATCCATCTGGATGCTTTACCATGTAAACCTTCCGTTTTTCCTGCATCATTGACGGCTTTTACATCCCAGAGATGCCTGTTCAACCTGACAGAAAATCCGGCATATCCTCCCCACGATTTCCCATTAGGTTCACCTGGGAGCGGGGTACGGTTGAGGACAACCTCATCGGCAACAGCAGAAAATGTAGTTTCCCAATCAATAAAATAACTGCCATCCGGCTTTGGAGATGAAATGGAAATAACCCTGTCTTCTGTCAAGATATCGTCTGCATTGGTTGGATGGTAAGATAGTTGCAAGTATATGGTAGCCTCATGGTTATCCTTCAGCTTATAACTTTTTGATTTTAATTCGGTGATTCCTTGCGATTTTCCTGTTTTCCTGTCTTCTTCCCAATAATTTAATCCATTGATGTATTTCCAGGAGAACCACACGGCTCGGTGCCACGGGTGGTCATCAGGTCGCAGCCAGGTAAGTCCTGTTCCATCCATGATGGATAATGGATGGAAATATGGTTTACCTTCCAAGGGATTAAAATGGTATTTCCAAACAATATGATTATTATTAAGTAATGCAAAGGAATGTTTCTCTTCCTGCCATTCTAATTTTCTGTTACTACGGTGATGCTGGATTCGCAATTCGTCAGGAATTTCCTGTGTTACCCTTCCCGTAGCTGCCCATTCGAGACCCCGCACAAGAAGCGTTTGAAAACCCAGGTTTTTCATTGCCTGTTCATCATGGCCAAGAACCAGAAAAAACGATCGTCCCCGGCCATATTTCCTTTGTAGGATAACCGGTTCCATCTCACCACTTCCGTTATTGGAAACCGGTGCGAACGCTTCCCCCAGGCTATTGGTAGTGCCAAAATCTTTCATGTTTACCCAGAGCTCATCGGTTGTCCAAAAATCGGCCATACCTTTTGTTACCGGGTGATCCAGGCTTGTAAGATGAACCCGAAACGGTACAATTTTTCCATGTTTAGTGTTTTCTCCCCAGGTAGCTCCAGCCAATTCTTGATATTCAGGCCAATCGTAGTTTGTTGCCGATGCTGAATGTACAAAAACATACCCACCACCGTTTTCAACAAACTCCAGGAGTGCTTTTTTAGTGGTTTCACTCCATGAACAGTTTCGTTCGGGCCAGTTGTTCCAGTTACTTACGATAACATCAAATGGTTTCAGTGCTTCATGATCAAGGGTGTCAGGCATTTCTGTGATGACAATATCGAAAAGGCCGTTATCATCCAATATCGACTGAAGCATCGGTGTTGTTTTTTGCCAATCATGGTTGTTGCTTCCACTTAATAGCAGAACGTTTATTTTATTCGCCGCTTGCGCATGTAATGGCGGTAAATACATGAATCCGCATATTGCCAGTAAAAGAATTGTTGTAATAGTCATTTTTAATTTATCATGAAACATCTGAGTAAAATCAAGTTTGTTAGTCACAACATCAAATATACATTTTACTTTTATAAAATTATTTCATTATTTTACACTGAAATATTTTACAACTTTGAATGTGTAGTAAATGAGGAATAAAATAGCATATATCGAAACCAACGGAAGAATTCACAATCCTGATTCCTGTGATTCTCTTGAAACGGCCTGGCGCAATAATAAAATTGAATTACAAACATTGGCTAGGGGAACATACCCGGGCAAGAAACTCAGGGATGATGAATTACCGGGAATAAAAAGCATTGGTTTTTGGGATGCCAGAACCACACAAAACTGGGGACTTGACTGGCATCGGAATGAAGGCATTGAGATTTGTTTCTTAGAATCAGGAACCTTGGATTTTTATCTCAATAACCAATCTCATGCACTGATACCAAATATGCTGACAATCACACGTCCATGGATGCCCCACAAACTTGGCAATCCAATTATTGGCTTAAGCAAATTGCATTGGTTCATTCTTGATTTGAATGTACGACAGCCCCATCAGGAATGGCGGTGGCCTGATTGGATTATATTACGAAATGAAGATCTTCATGAACTAACTGATATTTTGCGAAGGAACGAAAAGCCTGTTTGGGCAGTTGGTAAAGATGTTAAGGATAGTTTTATAGAAATTGGAAAACTAATAACATCCAACCAAAAAAAGTTTACAGAATCAAAAATAAAAATCCGAATCAATGAAATCTTCATTCAGTTACTCGAAGTTTTTACTTTTGAAAAACCTGTACTGAATGATTCACTGATTCAAAGTAAACGCAGCGTTGAAATGTTCCTGGACAGTCTTCATGAAATGCTTCATGAGCAATGGACATTAGATGAAATGGCAAGGTATTGCGGCTTAGGCATAACCCAGTTTTCAAAATATTGTTATGAACTTACAAATGCAACTCCAATTAACTATCTTAATCAGTTACGTATAAAAAAAGCCCGTCAATTACTCATTAATGAACCTGAAAAATCAATAACGGAATTGGCTTTTGAATGCGGCTTTTCTTCAAATCAGTATTTTACCAATGTATTTAAAAGGAATTTCAATCTTTCGCCCAGTCATTATCGATCAAAAATGTGCCATCAACAGGCGTGAAACATTAAATTAGATGCATTTAATTTAATTCCGGGGATTCCACTTCTCCTATTATACTTA
>CAZAMT010000124.1:0-11495 GCA_964486145.1 uncultured Bacteroidales bacterium | reverse complement strand
ACAACAGACCAGAAAAATATCTTATTAACTGAAATAAAAATATGGACACAATAACTCAACTACTGAATCGATGCCATGTAAACGAAGGTTATTTAAGGCAACAAAGCTTTGAAAGCTACATATTCATCTGCATGATCTTCTCCCTGAGGACTTCCAAGACCCTCCCAGGTTTCGTAAATTTTTTCTATTCTGTCGTCCGGGCTTGGATGCGTGCTTAAAAAGGTTGGTGTACCGGAACCACTCTCTTTTTCTGCTTCCAGTTTTTGAAAAAAACCAGCAACCCCGGTAGGTGTATATTTAGTCTCGGAAGTATAACGTACTGCAAATTCATCAGCCTCATATTCATGTTTTCTGCTGAATGCAAGAGAACTTAGACCCTTGGCCATTCCGGATACAATTTCTTCAAGTTTTGAAGGATCCTTTCCAAGAACCACCGACAATAAAATAGAAAACCCGTATGCTTTCGTCATATTTTCAGTAGAATGCCGCCGATCGGAGTGTGCAATTTCATGCGCCATCACACCTGCAAGTTCTGCACTGTTATCAAGGTATTTCATCAAACCGGTATAAAAGAAAAGCTTTCCGCCCGGTGCAGCAAAGGCATTTAACACCTCATCCTCGATAATTGTAACTTCCCATTCGAATTTATCGCGATACAGTATTTCCTTTGATGAAAGGATATCATTCATCATGCCATCAAGAAAAGAATATGCATCTTTATTTCCTGAACGCGGAAGCACCGTATATTCAGAATCGTTATTGACCAGGCTGTCTACCTGTTCCCCGAATTTCTTATCCTGGTTGACAGTAAAAAAATTAATGTCCCCATCTTTCGAACAATTACTGATTACAACAATGGAGAAAATCAACAAATACAAAAAAATATGCTTTTTCATTACAAATAGAGGTTAAATGATTTATCTTTTTAACTTAAAATCCGGGTTATTTGTTACGTATGTAAAAATTATGCCAAACTCAAAAACCAAATCTTATGCAAAATACAAAAACAGCCATTGTGACCGGTGGTGCTCAAGGCATCGGCAAAATTATATCAAAAACCTTTCTGGAACATCAAATAAACGTAATTATTTTTGAAAATGATAAAGCGGCCGGCGAAGAAACGATAAACGAATTCAGCAATTTTACGAATCTCAGATTTGAACATGTCGATGTATCTGATGAAACGCGGGTAATTAAAGGCATAACGAATGCTGTAAAGCATTTTGGTAATATTGACTATCTCATCAATAATGCTGCTGTTTTAAATAATATAAACATTCTTAACCTGTCGGTTAGTGAATGGCAGAGGGTTATTGATGTAAACCTCACCGGAGCATTTATTTGCAGTAAACACACGTATCCACACCTGAAAAAAAACAATGGTACAATTATCAATATGTGTTCAACCCGGGCATTTATGTCTGAGCCGGATACGGAAGCTTACTCGGCATCAAAGGGTGGCATTTTTGCACTTACACATGCAATGGCCATGAGCATGGGGCCTGAAGTATCCGTAAATTGCATCAGTCCCGGATGGATTGATGTAACGATGCATAAAAAAGAAGGTAGAAAACAACCTTACCAGGCCAGGAAAGAAGATCACGAGCAGCATCCGGCAGGCAGAATCGGAAAAGCAGAAGACATTGCCAACATGGTCATGTTTCTAATTCATCCGCAAAACGATTTCATTACAGGTCAAAACTTCTTTATTGATGGCGGTATGACACGGAAAATGATTTATGTTTAAATTATCAATAGTGTCCGATTAAAATATTTAGTATGACCGTAATTTACAACATACCTGTATGTTATCAATGTAATTATTAGAAAGGGGGTATGTTTCGACTTAGAGAAAAGGCTAAAAATCAACAATTCGGCAAATTGTGTGTTTCTACCTTGTAATCAGTAAAAAAATAAAACATGAAAAAATATTTCGTTTTCTCCATTATATCAATGATGATAGGTATGGCAGGTTGTTCTCAAAGCCCGGAAACTTCGAATGAAGTTAATAAAACAGAAATCTCACCTGAAAATCTCACCACGGTAAATATCAAAGTAGAGGGAATGACTTGTACTGGTTGTGAACAATCCATTGTAAGCAAACTGGAGAAAAAGGAAGGTGTTCAAACCGCTGAAGCTTCGCATACTGAAGCAATTGCCAAAATAACCTATGACAAATCAAAACTAACCGAGAAAAACCTGGCTGAAGTGATTGAAAGTGCTGGTTACACTGTTGAAGGAACTGAATAGTTTTTTTAACATTTTCATCATTTAATGGCGCAAATCAGGTTAATTACAGGCTTGTAATTTAGTTTGATTTTAATTAATTATGTATATCCATCACTTTCTGTGAGTTACATTGATATATTTTCAATGCACAGGCTAATTTTTTACTTTTTTCATTCTTGATTTTCATTTTTTTTTTAACTTGCGTGCTTTCAAAAATCAAAGGCTTAGAAATCTATTTATTTTTTTAAAGTTTAATCGTTCTTCACACGAGATTTATCATGAATACAAAACTTCAGGAACTTACTGATAAGATCTATCAGGAAGGCATTGCAAAAGGAAATGAAGAGGCTGAAAAAATTGTTGCCGATGCTAAAAAAGAAGCGGATGATATTGTTCAAAAAGCAAAGAAAGAAGCTGAACAAATACATGCTGACGCTCAAAAGAATGCAAAAGAAATTGAGGAAAGTACCAATTCAGAACTTAAGTTGTCAGCAAAACAGACTTTAAATTCCCTTAAACAAGACATTACCAATTTGTTAACCTCCAAAATTGTCGAGGGGTCTGTTAAAAATTCCGTTAACGATAACGATTTTTTTAAGAAAATTATCGAAATAACTGTACAAAACTGGACACAAAAAGAAGGAAGCAGTGAACTTACAGTGCTTCTGAATGAAAATCAGGAAAAAGAATTGATGGATTATTTCAGGAATAATGCAAAATCACTTCTTGATTCAGGTTTGGAAATCAAAGGAGGTAAAGAAATTAAAGCTGGATTTCAGGTTGGCCCAAAAGACGGCAGTTATAAAGTTAGTTTTACAGAAAATGATTTTAATAACTATTTCAAAGAATACCTAAGACCAAAACTCATTAAACTGTTGTTTGATAAAGAATAGATTGGTATATGAAACAAAATTATTATTGTCTTGTTTCCGGTCTACCTGATATCCACATTGATGACTCAAAGTCACAGATCGACATTAAAGACTATATTTCTGAAGTTCAGATAAACACATCACCATCCGATTTTGAGTTTATTAAATTCTATCTGTTCAGGTACGACAATCAAAATATATTGAATTTTCTGGAAAACGAAAATGCGGAATTGGAGTCACTTGGGAACTACACCAGGGACGAATTGGAAGAAATCGTAAATATGCTGAAAGAAGATGAATCAGCAAATGAAATAACCATTCCTGATTATTTACGAAAATTTATTCCCCGATATTTGTCAGAAACTCCTGTATTTCCAGATCTTTCCTGGGAGAATCAACTTGCTTACCTGTATTTTAAAGAAGCCATATCCTCAACTAACCCATTTATTAAAAGTTGGTTTGAATTGGACATGAATATCTCCAACATTCTTGCGGCATTTAACTGTCGAAAATATGATTTGGAAATTGATGAAAATATTATTGGAGAAAATGAAGTTGCCATAAATATAAAAACGTCCACATCGAAAGACTTTGGACTTTCACAGGTACTGGTCTATTTTGATGAACTGGTGCGGATTTCAGAGGAAGAAAACCTCGCTGAAAAAGAAAAGAAACTTGACCGGTTAAAGTGGGAATATATCAGTGAACACACGTTCTTCCACTATTTTTCCATAGAAAAACTGTTTGGCTATCTCGTTAAACTTGAAATAGTTAACCGGTGGATCCACTTAAATAAAGAAAACGGTGAAAAAGTATTCAGGGAAGTGCTTGACAAACTCGAAAACAGCTACGAATTTCCCGAAGAGTTTTTGTTAAATAAAAGATAAACAAATATATAAAATGTCAACAAAAGGAACAGTTAAAGGGATTATTGCAAACCTTGTGATTGTTGAAGCGGATGGCCCCGTATCGCAAAATGAAATATGTTACATAAAAGTTACGGATGCGGAATTAATGGCCGAGGTCATTAAGGTAATGGGCAATGATGCTTATGTACAGGTATTTGAAAGTACACGTGGATTAAAAATTGGAGATACCGTCCGTTTTGACGGGCATATGCTTGAGGTAACACTTGGTCCTGGCATTTTATCCAAGAACTACGATGGTTTGCAGAACGATCTTGATAAAATGGAGGGGGTTTTTCTAAAACGAGGCGAATTCACATTCCCGTTAGACGAAGACAAAAAGTGGCAGTTCAAACCTATCGCAAAATCAGGTGATACCGTGGTTGCCGGGGACTGGCTAGGGCAGGTTGATGAAAATGCACAACCTCATAAAATAATGGTCCCTTTTTCATTTAAAGGTAGTTATAAGGTTAAATCGGTAGTTGACGCAGGTGATTATGTGGTTACAGATACTATCGCTACCCTGATAGATGAAAATGACAAGGAAATTGAAGTGAATATGATTCAGAAATGGCCGGTAAAAGTACCAATAACCGCGTTCAAAGATAAACCAAGACCATTCAAACTCCTGGAAACAGGTGTGCGTACCATCGACACGCTTAACCCAATTACTGAAGGCGGAACCGGCTTTATTCCCGGACCATTTGGTGCAGGTAAAACGGTGCTGCAGCATGCCATTTCTAAACAAGCAGAAGCAGATATCGTAATCGTTGCTGCTTGCGGTGAACGTGCAAATGAGGTTGTTGAAATATTTACTGAATTTCCCGAACTTGAAGATGTGCATACCGGCCGAAAATTGATGGAGCGGACTACCATCATTGCAAACACTTCGAATATGCCGGTTGCGGCCCGTGAGGCTTCAGTATATACAGCGATGACCCTGGGTGAATATTACCGCTCCATGGGATTGCGTGTACTAATGCTTGCAGACTCCACATCACGCTGGGCACAGGCCCTTAGAGAAATGTCAAACCGACTGGAAGAATTACCCGGCCCGGATGCTTTCCCAATGGACTTATCTGCCGTAATTTCAAACTTTTATGCACGAGCAGGATTTGTTTATCTTAATAATGGCCAAAATGGCTCAATCACTTTCATCGGGACTGTATCACCAGCAGGTGGTAATTTAAAAGAGCCGGTAACTGAATCCACGAAAAAAGCCGCCAGATGTTTTTACGCTCTGGCACAAGCCCGTGCTGACAGTAAAAGGTATCCGGCTGTTGACCCGATTGACAGTTATTCAAAATATCTTGAGTACGATGAATTTCAGAATTACATAAAAGAAAAAATCAGTGATAAATGGCTTGACAAGGTCAATTCAGCGAAGACAATGTTGCTGAGAGGTAAAGAAGCACAGGAACAAATCAACATTCTTGGTGATGACGGAGTCCCTATCGATTATCATGTTACATTCTGGAGATCGGAAGTGATTGATTTCACCATCCTGCAACAAGATGCATTTGACAAGATCGATGCCACCACGTCCATTGACCGTCAACGCTACATGATGGATTTGGTGCTTGACATTTGTGATATCAATTTTACTTTTGATTCATTTAATGAGGTTGGTGGCTATTTCAAACGCCTCATCAATGAATTGAAACAAATGAACTATTCCGAATTTCAGTCGGAAAACTTTAAAAAATACGAAAAAGAATTAAAGAACATTATTGAAGAAAAGAAAGCAGCATAATGGAAACAAAAGCTTTTCAGAAAATATACACAAAAATTACCCAGATCACCAAAGCAACATGTTCCCTGAATGCATCTGGTGTAGGATATGATGAACTGGCCCTGGTAAATGGTAAACTTGCACAGGTTGTAAAAATAATTGGAGAGTCTGTTACATTGCAGGTATTTGGAGGAACTGAAGGGATACCTACAAATGCTGAGGTTACTTTTATGGGCAAATCAGCCACTCTGAAAGTCGGAGATCAACTGGCAGGAAGGTTTTTTAATGCGTTTGGTAATCCCATTGATGGAGGCCCTAACGTTGAAGGCGAAGAACGTGAAATCGGAGGACCATCGGTAAATCCGGTTCGTAGAAAACAACCATCAGAACTGATTGCGACAGGTATTGCAGGCATTGACCTGAACAACACCCTTGTGTCCGGTCAGAAAATCCCGTTTTTTGCCGACCCCGATCAACCGTTCAACCAGGTGATGGCAAATGTAGCTTTACGAGCAAAAGCTGATAAAATTATCCTGGGTGGTATGGGTTTAACCAATGATGATTATCTCTATTTTAAAAATGTTTTTGACAATGCCGGTGCGCTTGACAGGATTGTTAGTTTTGTGAATACAACAGATAATCCTCCGGTAGAACGTTTGCTGGTGCCGGATATGGCGCTTACAGCGGCTGAATATTTTGCTGTTGATAAAAACCAGTCGGTGCTGGTTCTTCTTACCGACATGACCCTTTATGCTGATGCATTAAGTATTGTTTCGAACAGAATGGACCAGATCCCGTCAAAAGACAGCATGCCCGGATCACTGTATTCGGATTTGGCAAAAATTTATGAAAAAGCTGTACAGTTTCCCGAAGGAGGTTCAATTACAATTATTGCAGTTACAACCCTGTCAGGCGGTGATATTACCCATGCAATTCCTGATAATACCGGGTATATTACAGAAGGACAGCTTTTCTTAAGAAGAGATTCCGATATTGGAAAAGTTATCGTTGACCCGTTCAGAAGCTTATCAAGGTTAAAGCAGTTGGTTATCGGAAAGAAAACAAGAGAAGACCACCCGCAGGTAATGAATACCGCGGTTCGATTGTTTGCAGATGCGGCCAATGCCAAAACAAAATTAGAAAACGGGTTTGACTTAACTGATTATGACGAGCGAAGCCTGAATTTTGCGAAAGATTATTCCGAAAAGCTACTGGCTATTGATGTAAACATTGAAATCGATGAAATGCTGGATACAGGCTGGTCCCTGTTCAAAAGTCACTTTAAACCCGAAGAAGTTGGTATCAGACAATCACTGGTTGACAAGTACTGGCCGGAGGAGCAGTAGGAAGGTTAAATCAACCAGGACAAGCAACGGGTTGAAAGTCCCTGGTTACATGATAATTTACAAGGAATAAAAGTATGGCAATAAAATTTCAATATAATAAAACGGCCCTGCAACAACTTGAGAAACAACTCAAAGTTAGGGTGCGCGCTTTGCCTACCATCAAAAATAAAGAGTCGGCGTTGAGGGTTGAGGTAAAAAAAGCCAAGGATAAAATGAAAGAGCTGGATATCCGGCTTGAAGAAAAAATCAAGGAATACGAAGACCAGATAGCCATCTGGGGAGAATTTGATAAAGAGTTGTTGCATATTGAAGATGTAGAATTGTCATCAAAAAAAATTGCCGGTGTAAAAACACCAATACTCGAAGGAATTGATTTTCACTTAAAAAAATTCAGCCTGTTTAATAAACCCAACTGGTACCTTGACGGAATATCAATGATGAAAGAACTGGCTGAAATTGCCATTGAAAAAGAGATATTTCACAAAAAAATGGAATTGCTTGATTACGCAAGGAAAAAAACAACTCAAAAAGTGAATCTCTTTGAAAAGGTGCAAATACCAGGTTACGAAGATGCCATAAGGAAAATTAAACGGTTTCTGGAGGATGAAGAAAATCTTTCTAAATCGGCCCAGAAAATTGTTAAATCCAGACAACAGGAGGTGCAGATATGATCGTACCAATGAAAAAATATTCATTCCTGGTTTATCACAAGGAATATCATCAGTTTCTTGAGGATATTCAGGGTCTTGGAGTTCTGCATGTTATTGAAAAAGCAGATGGTGAACTTGTGAATGAGGAACTGAAAGAAAAATATCAGTTGATCTATCGACTGACAGCCGCCATTAAATATCTTGAAAAAAGAAAAGCGGAAAATAGTAAATCAGAACAGAAAACAGGTGAAGCACTGACCATCCTGGAAGAATTTGAAAACATTCGATTTGATACCGAGGTTTATAACCAGCAATTGATTGCCCTGGAAAAAGAAAAAACACAGGTTGAACCCTGGGGATCATTCTCTGCTGAAAAAATCAATCAACTTCGCGAAAATGGTTACCAGGTATCTTTTTTTATCTGTTCCGCCAAAAACTTTGATGATGCCTGGATAGATAAATATAATGCTTTTAAAATCAATCAGGTTGGTGCATCAGCATACTTTATTACGGTTACATCACCCGATACAAAAATTGATGTCGATGCGGAAGAAACGAAAATACCCGAACGTCCGTTGGATGCCGTAAAAGCTGAAATAGCAAGGGTGAAGGAACTAATTGAAAAATCAAATAAAATCCTGAACAACTTCAGTGAAAAATATATTCCAACATTGAAATTGAAACGCGATGAAATTCAGGAAAGTTTTGAATTTGATAAAGTCGTTTTAAATACAGAGAAAAAAGCTGAAGAAAAGCTGATGGTTCTCGAAGGATGGATTCCGGAAGAAAAGGAAAATAACCTTGTGAATTATCTTCAGGCTACATCGGTTTATTTTGAGTCGGATGAACCCGGGAAAGAAGAGCGTCCCCCTATCATGCTTCGAAACAATAAATTTGCCAGGTTATTTGAACCTTTGGGAGATTTGTATTCACTCCCCAGGTATAATGAAATTGATCTTACACCGTTTTTTGCTCCATTTTATTTATTATTCTTTGGATTTTGTCTCGGTGACACCGGTTATGGAATATTGTTGATGATGGCCGGGTTTCTGAAACCGAAATCAGCTCCGGATATGAAAAAAATCATTACCCTTGTGCAATGGCTGGGCGTTTCCACAATTTTATTCGGAATAATTGGGGGTACTTTTTTTGGAATAAACCTCTACGAGCAAAAATTTGCCATCTATGGCGATTTGCATGAAAAATTTGCATCGCGGGGAAATACAATCAATGATTACCTGTTTTATCTGTCCCTTGTTATCGGGGCTATCCAAATCATATTTGGAATGTTCATAAAAGCATTTAACGAGGCCCGACAGGGAGGTAAAATAACATACGCCTTTGGAACCATCGGTTGGCTGATATTGATCATCGGAATGGGAACAGCCTATGCACTTAAAAATGCAGAAATTCTTTCCGCGGGAAGCTATAAATACGCATTGTACGGAATTCTTGGTATTGCAGGAGTTTTCATCCTTTTGCTTAACAACCCTGAAAGAAATGTATTCGTTAATTTCGGAGGCGGATTATGGGACACGTACAACATGGTGACTGGCCGATTGGGTGATCTGCTCTCTTACATCCGGTTATTCGCCCTGGGTATTTCCAGTGCCATCCTGGGATATGTATTTAACAGTCTTGCCATTTCCATGAGTGGTGATTTACCTGTGGTAAGTGCTGTCATTATGGTCATCATCCTGGCCATCGGTCATGCCATAAACATTTTTATGTCAGGACTTGGGGCCTTCGTTCATCCGATGCGTCTGACATTTGTTGAATTTTATTCAAACGCTGGATTCACCGGTGGAGGACAGAAATATATACCATTTAGCAAAAGAGTCAATAATGGTAATTGAAATAAGAATTAAATAAATAAATTTTTTTATAGAAAATTATATAAAACTAATAATTTCAAATTTTTAAGATTATGGAACCTATTATTTTAGCGTATATTGGTGTAGGATTAATGGTCGGTTTAGCCGGTATTGGTAGTGCCTTTGGAGTGTCTATCGGAGGTAATGCATCCATTGGTGCATTAAAGAAAAACAGCGAAGCTTTTGGTAATTATCTTGTTTTAAGTGCATTACCTGGTACACAGGGGTTATACGGATTTATGGGATACTTTATTTTGCAAGGGTATCTTGTGCCGGAAATCTCATGGTTACAAGCTGCAGCTATATTTGGTGCCGGATTGGCACTTGGTTTTGTTGGCTTACTTTCAGCCATCCGCCAGGGTCAGGTTTGTGCAAATGGTATCGCTGGAATTGGATCAGGTTATGATGTGTTCGGTAACACACTTATCCTGGCTGTATTCCCCGAGCTTTATGCAATTGTAGCTTTTGCTGCAACATTCCTTATCAGCGGAACACTTTAAGAAAAAATTTTGTACATTGCTACCTCCAGAGAAATTTCTTTGGAGGTTTTTTTATTTTTCAATGGACTTTTTTCTGCTCATACTTGCAATATTGTTCATACTCACCGGCCTGGCAGGTTGCATCCTCCCAATAATCCCGGGGCCGCCTCTAAGTTGGATCGGATTGCTACTGATTGAGTTTACGCGTTTTGGTGACTTTTCATCCCGTTATCTGTGGATTACTGCTCTCGTTGCCATTACAGTAACTGTACTGGATTATCTCATACCAATTTGGGGTGCAAAAAAATTTGGAGGTACCAAAGCCGGTATGTGGGGAGCAACCATCGGAATGATCGTGGGTATCATCTTTTCACCTGTCGGAATGATCCTGGGTGCATTCGCGGGAGCAGTCATTAGCGAAGCCATTGCAGGAAAGGATTCAACAGGAGCATTTAAATCCGGATTTGGTTCGTTTATCGGTTTTATGCTCGGAATAGGACTAAAACTAATGACGTCCATTGTTTTTACATTTCATTTTACGAAAGAGCTAATTCAAAATATTTCTTTTTAATGGATGTTCAAATGCCCCTGTCAAAAAAAAACTAAACCTGAATGAATACTGCCCGTAAAAAACGATGCATTGATACTTTTTAATTGCATTCTTCGTTTTGACATTGATACATCAATAAAACATGATTATGAAGTGGTTGGTAATTGCAGTAGGCACATTGATTCTTCAAAATTCATCTACAGGAAAAAGTTCCTGGGATTATACCGAATATAAACAGACTACCTATAAAAATTTTCGTGAACAGAAAAAATTTCATCAACAGATGAACCTTGATGAAGTTGATTACCCGTTGCTTCATGCAGCCATTTTTTTTGTTACCAATGAAGTAAGAACCAACAAAGGTCTGGAACCTTTACAATTCAATTTGAATCTTGAAATTGCTGCCTGGCACCACTCCAAAGCCATGGCTGAAAGAGATTTTTTTAATCACAACAATGTTTATGATGCAAAACGAAGAACACCAAACGATCGTGCAAAACTTGCCGGTATTTCAAATCCGTTTCTGGCTGAAAATGTTGCGGAAACCTCTGCCCTTCAATATCAATCAGGAGAAGAGATCTATATTCTCGATAAAAAGAACGGTGTTTTTAGTCATAAGGACGGAGGAGAACCCATTGAACCACAAACATACATCCGGGTTGCAGAAATTGTGGTTGACCAGTGGATGAACTCCAAACCCCACAGAAAAAATATTTTATCAAAAGAAGGTTTGCAAATGGGATGTGGAGCATATCTTTACAAAGACAAACGCTTTTACAACATGCCCACATTTAAATTAACCCAAAACTTTCAATGGTATGAAGCTGTAAAACCAGTTGAACCTGTGGATAAAGCCCC
>CAZAMT010000123.1:0-11525 GCA_964486145.1 uncultured Bacteroidales bacterium | reverse complement strand
AGTAATTATCTCAGATAACTTGTCCGACAATTGGCGGATGGTCTGTTTCATGTGTCAAAATTTTATTTATGACTGCTTAACTGGAATTGTTATAGTGAAGTCAGAACCTTTATTGACAGTACTTTTTACTTTAATTTCACCGTTATGCTGCCTGATGATATTTGTAGCAATGGACAAACCCAACCCGGTTCCCTTTCCAATTTCTTTGGTTGTAAAAAACGGCTCAAAGATCATATCAATGCTTTCTTCTGGGATTCCACATCCGGTGTCGGAAAATATAAGTTTAATCATATTTTTATTTTTACAACGCGTTGTGATGGTAATTTTCCCTTCCGATTGAATAGCTTGAATGCCATTCATAAGTAAATTCATAAATACCTGGTTTAATTTACCGGGGTAACACTGCACTGCAGGCAAATCACCATAATTTTTGACAATCTCAATCCGGTTTTTATATTGATTGTGCAACAATACCAATGTTGAATCGATGTTTTCATTGATATTAATCACTTGAAATTCCTTATCATCTGTCCTTGTAAAACTGTGCAAACTTTTTATTATTTCGATGGTTCTTGATACACCATTATCAATGTTATTCAAAATGGTATGTACTTCATCAAAGTAATTTTCAATACCATTTACATCTTTCTGTTTTTCGATTTCAGTTAATTTCTCAGCAGCGTTTTGTACGGTTAGACCTTGAAATATCCGAAACGAATGCTCCAGTTCTTCAATGATTGATTTTAGCCCGTTCATGCCGGAACTAATAAAATTTACCGGATTATTTATTTCGTGCGCGACACCGGCAGTCAACAAACCGATACTGGCCATTTTTTCTGATTGAACCAACTGACTTTGTGTGTTTTTTAAACTTGTGAACGCCTCTTCGAGTTTCTGTTTTTGGTTATTGGTGATCTTGTAGGCTTTCTCAAGCTTATCAGATCTTTCCTTAAGCTGTTGCGTTCTTTCTTCTACCAGTTGCTCCAGTTTATGCCGGTGTTTCTGCAATTCGTTATAATTTTTTTTTAATTCAGTTATATCTTCGTAAACACCCAACATTCCAATTACCCTGCCTTCCTTGTCGTGCAGAGGGATTTTACTCGTTTTCAACCATCTTTCTTTTCCATCCCGTCCTGTTTGCGGTTCCTCAAAATCCAGAATGCTTTTGTTACCGGCAATCACTTTTTGGTCAATGGATCGATAAAACACAGCGTTTTTAATCCAATCCATTTCAAAATCGTTTTTGCCGATAATCTCTGCGGGATCACTTATACCGGCATCACTGGCAAATTGCCTGTTGCAACCAAGATAATTTAAATGTACATCCTTCCAGAAGACCCTGACAGGAATGGTGTCAAGTATCAGTTGCAACATGTTTTTTGATTGTTCATGTTGAATATCCTTTAAATATGTCTGATCATTTGATTCAGAATGGCTATATTTCTTCAGGAAAGTTAACATCAATACCAGCCACATCAAACATGAGCCTACATATACAAACCCATTTAAAAATGTATCCGAAAACTGAAATTCCATTGATTCATGCTCAAACAAACGGATACCGAATGGTTGAATAATCAAAAGAAGAACTGCAAAACCTCCACTCACGAACAACCAGATCCGCTCATTGAGATCAAACAGGAGCCAGGGAAAAATGGCCAGTGTAAATCCAAGGAAATAAATGGAAGGAATTATTGATTCGCTTTTTGGAACGATATAAGAATGATACAAAAATATTGAAAAAATTACTCCCATACTAAGCACCATCCTTGACAGAACGTGCTTTCCGAAATAATTCAGAAGTATGGAAGAAATGGCAATAAAGGTAGTAATCGCAGGTAATATGGAGAGTAGAGGCGAAAATATTGCACTAACAAGCGCAAGTAAAAAACCAAGTGCAGCGATCAGAAAAGCCATTTGATTGGATAATCTGGTTATCATTTTCAGATAAACGGCATCGGATTTGTTGGAACCAATATTAAATAACTGCTCATACATGTTCGTGTGGGTTGTTAAAGAATTTTAACCTACATATGAAACACCATATTGTTTAAATACAACGGAAATTCACGGCTTCCTGTCAGATAATAAACAACAATTGATGTAGCATTTTATGTAAAGTTAAGGTTAAAATTATACATTTACGTAACGAATGATTTCGCAGAAATAATTTTAGAATGATTACAACGCTGTTTTTAATAGTATTGATGATGACTCCGCCTGAGAAGGAACCTTTTGAAGGTATACTTACTTATAAAGTATCCATTGAAGGTAATAACGAAGATATGTTACGAGAGGTGATGCCACATACGTATAGTCTGTATTTTGGTAAAGAGAATTTCCGGTTCGATTTGGACGGTGGCATGATGCCTGAATTTATGGGAGATATCATAACATTTAACAAGGTTGGAAAATCATACATTCTAAAAGAAGAATCAAACACAGCCTATTTAATTGATGAGGAAAAAGATTCACTCGCGAATACAACATATGAAATCAAACCATTGAAGGAGAAACTGGTGTTAAAGGATTTAACATGCAAAGGCTATGATTTAATTTTTAATGAGCCCGGAGACGGCCTTGTGAAACAACGATTATGGTTAACGAAAGATTTAAACCTAACCATGCCCATTGGAAACAGTCACGGCATTGGAGCATTTTTTAAACCTGACCTGAAGGGATTTGCCCTGCTCATTGAAAACTATTTTGAAAGTGATATTGGAGAATATAAAATAAACATTGCACTGGACAAAATTGAACGTACATACCTGCCAAAATCTCTGTTCTCAATTCCCGATAATTTTAAGATTAAAGTTCTGGAATAAAGTTTTGATGTTGTGATTTACCTTTTTAGCATCATTATTGCCTTCAATTATTCAAAAATTGAATTAAATGGCAACAACTTCTTTTAGACCTCGTATATCTGAATCCATTAGTGTAATTAAATTTTAAACTATAAAATCATATGAAACAATCATTTAAATTCATGTTGTTACTGGCAATCGCTGGTATGTTTGTTATTGGATGCAAAAAAGAATCCAATGAAGATCCAATGGATGCTTATTTTGAAGCACCGTATGCGGAGAAGAACACTACCCAGATTAAGTCTGATCTGGAAAAAACAAGTGTTGACATGCAGGAAACCATGAGCGAGATGGAAAACCAACAGGGAGTAGATGTTACTTCCAATCTTGTTGAGTTGCTTTCATCAAGCAGTATTTTTGAAGATATTTTCGAAATTGTTCCGATGGATGAAATTGCATCGATCAATGATGGTAAGTTACCGAATGTAGGATTGAAATCAACTACAGAAGATCCTGAATCTCTTCAGGAAGCATGGGACAAGCTTGTTGGCAATTACAACTACAATGCTGCACTTGATTCATTCATTAAAACTGATAATTCGGATGCCATAGTCATTAATTTCCCGGGGTTGGAAGGAGAAACTGAAAACAATGCATCAGTGACAGTGAATAATTTTAGTGTATTTAAACCATCCAAACCGGTTCCATCCACCGGGGAAACTGTCCCGGACCTTCCGGCTTCGTTGAATGCTGAAATCAAATATAATGATATTACTGTTTTGCAATACTCCCTGGAAGGATCGTATGAAGACAACGCGGTACCTACACATATACATTCCGTGCTTACCGTTGGAGCATTTGAACTGGTACATAAGGTTGAGCACAGTCCTTATTCAAAAGCAACGGTAAAATGTTCATTAACTTACAATGAGGATGTTATTATCGAAATGTATGGTGATGCAAGTGGTAACTGGAGCGAACAAAATATTGAAGATAATACGGAAACAATCACAGAAACCACAGATTGGGGTACCTGGGAATACAACGAATTCTATTTCGAAAATGTACTTCAAAATTCTAACAGTTACATACAGGTAATGAATGTAAAAGTTGCAGGAGCTGCAAATATCAAGGAACTTGGGTCTGCCATGCGTGCACTTGATGATAGTGAAGAAGAAATTTCGGAAGAAGAATATGCCCGGAAACAAGCTGACGAAATGAATGCTCATTGCAAACTGGTAGTTGTGTATGCTGACAGCAAGCAAAAAATCGCCATGGCCGAAGTTTATCCAAAACAATATACATATTATGATGATTGGAGTCAAACCGAAGAAACTTACTGGGATATGGGAGTAAACATGATATTTGGTGACGGATCAAAAGTTGATGCAGAAGTTTACTTTACGGATTTATTTGACAGCATGGCAGAAGATCTCGACGACTTTTTTGCTTTTCTTGATCAATTTTAAAAATGTGATATAAGATCATAAAAATTAAACCGGTATGGATATTATTCATGCCGGTTTTTTATTGCATGACCTGAAATTCTTTATCTCATTGAGCCCTGATACCTGCCACATCTTTCCCATAAGCCGCCCAGATGCCAATCCCTTCACCTGCAATATTCCCTTTAAGTTGGATTTTTGAATCGGCAAAAGGGTTTCCGGAATTAAACTGTTCATTGTAAAATGTGCTCCAATATTCAAAAATTTCCTGTTCCATCGTTAGCACCTTGATCATTATTGAATCACCTTTCTGAAAATAAATTTGGTCATCTTTAATGATTTCAAAATCACTGCTTTTATACACCTGGTACTGTATGAATTCATTCGTGTAAATTGCATCACTAAAGTTTGGCACAAGCGCCGGCACAAACCTTTTATCAATGCCGTACCTGCGCGTTAGTACCCGGTAGTAATTTTTAGTTCCAGGATCATCTTCAATCAGAATAACAGGTGTACCGAGGGTATCCGGATTTGATATAAACTCAAACCAAACACTGTCAATTATAGGTGTACCAGGAATTTTACTCACCGCGGTTAATAAAAAAGGTGGTTGTTCAATGGTCAATGTATATGCTTTCCCCGCGATACCTTTCATCTTTTGTCCACTGTAAACAAATGGCGGGAAGTATTTGTCCTGTTTTTGAAGCGTGAGAATTTCTTCTGTATCTCCATCGGACACGGTAATTTTTGCGCGTGCATCAACAAAATCAAATATGTTAAATGAATCTATTTCCGAAAAGTAGGAACTGCTGTATGTTAAGATAACCCGGGGCACTTCACCTTCTTCAATCCAGCCATCCACAACTATTTTTGACCGATATTGAGGTATGATTATTTCATCCTCTGAACAAGAACAAAAGATAAAGATGAATGAAAAAAAAATGATGGTTCGATACATTTCTAAAATTTTACAATCAACGAAATACTTGGTAATACAGGATACAAGCTTACACTTTTTGGCTCCACTTTTAAGTAATATTCTTCAATGGTTGCTTCTACATCAAAAAACAAGTAATATGGATTGGAACGATTATAAACATTGTAAATAGAAAAGTTCCATATGTATTCTCCCCACCTTGTTTTTTCCACGCGATTAAATGATATGTCCATTCGGTGGTAATCCGGTAACCTGAAACCATTGACTTTTGTATAATCGTTCATTACAACACCCTGAATCATATATCTGCCAACAGGCATGGTCATTGCATTTCCGGTAGCGTATACAAAAATTCCCGATACCGACCACTTTTCATTGAACTGATAATTTACCACCACCGATAAATCATGTGGCCTGTCATACTTTGACACAAATAACTCGCCATTATTTAATTCTGCAAACTTTCTGGTTGATTTTGACAATGTATAACTAATCCAACCATTAAAATTCCCATTTGTTTTTGCAAGATATAATTCCAATCCCGTTGATTGACCTTTACCATTTGCAAAACTTTCACCAAGATTCGCTTCATCAAAATTGTTTAAAATGCTCTTTTTCCGGTCAATAAGATTCATCATTTGCTTGTGATATATCTCTGCAGAAAACTCCAGACTTAAAACATTCAAATCTCTGAAATATCCCAGTGAGTACTGCCATGACTCAGCAGGTGGTGCAAATGCAGTGCTGCTAAACCAGATATCCGCAGGGAGAGACACTCCCCCAACCGGAATCAGATGAATGAATTGAGATATCTTTGCAAACCCTGCTTTCAATGATTGATTATTATTGAGCTTATAATTTGCAACAAACCGGGGTTCAAGTGAATGATGGGAATAAATTATATCTCCCCTGTTATATCTTAACGTGTCAAAAGATTGCACAGATTCCTGCTCTCTCATCATGTAAGGACCAACATGTGAATACCAGTTGTATCTTAAACCAGCGCTAAAACTGAGCTTTGAACCAATTTTTACTTCATCGTTGAAAAATGCTGATATCTCGTTGGAATGATAGACATCTTTCCTGTTATAATCAATGGTCAGTGCCTGTGCTTTGATTTCCCCCGGTTTGTTCCAGTGTCTGATGTAAGAAACACCAAACTTGATAAAGTGATTATTAAAAGTATTGTTAGAAAAAGTGGTTTTTACAAAATAATCCCGAATTTCGGAACCTAAGGCAAACTCATAATCATTGAAATCGGCCTTCAATCCATGCTGATAGGCTGAATAACCGGCAGATAGCTGATTATAAAACCCGTTTTTGAAGGAATGAGTCCATGATATTGCTGTTGCAAGATTATGCCAGTTCATTTTATTCTGAAATTCAATGGATGTATTTTGCAGTTTATAATCATCAAATCCTCCATAAAAAGTAAGCTTTATCCGATCGTTGTTTGAAAACTGATGGTTTACTTTTCCATAAAAATCATGGAAAGAATAGCGGGTATTTTGAATAAATTTACTGTCCATAACTTTTTTCAGTACCAGGTCCTGAAGAAAACTGAGATATGTTTTTCGAGCAGAAAGCAAATAACTTGTATTATCTCTGATTGGCCCTGAAAGGGTAAATGACGAAGACAAAAGACCTACATTGGCTTCGCCCCCCGTTTCTACTCTGTCACCATCTTTCATATTTACTTGCACAACCGATGATAGCCGACCTCCGGTTTCAGCATCATCAATGCCTTTGGCAATTTCCACACTTTGAATAACGGGAGCATGAAACACCGGGAAAAAACCCAATAAATGATTCGGATTATACAATGGCATCTCATCCAGCATGATAAGGTTTTGCCCGGCATTACCTCCCCGCACATAAAGTCCTGAACTTCCTTCGGATACCGATTGGATTCCCGGGGTTAACATTAGTGTTTTCAGCACATCCCGTTCTCCACCGAGTGCAGGAATCAGTTCAATGTTTTTTTGCAAAAGCTTTACTTTCCCGATTTCTGTAGTAGCGGTTACCTTTTCTTCCGCTGTAATTACCGCTTCATCCGATTGAAAGGTTGAAGCATTCATATAGATGTTCAACGAGGTATCCCTTTTCAACTCAAGTTTTTTAAAAAATGGTTCATAGCCAAGATACCGAACCTGCAACTCAATGATGGAATCCCGGCTAAACAATTGAAAATATCCGTTTTCATCAGAAACTGTTCCGGTATTTTTCCCGGTTATAATCAATGCAGCACCGGGTAAGGCTTCCCTTTCTGAACTATCCATCACCAATCCGGATATTTTTTTTTCCAGATCCTGGGCATGAATACCAAATAATTTGACAAACAAAATGGTTATGGTAATTGTTATAACAAGTCTCATGAAAAGTAAATATCTATCGTTCCGTTTATTTCGATGAATTTTCGAGGCGTTAATTTAACTCTAAAAAACGAATCATGTTACAATATATTACGGAATATTTTGAAAGTCTGATTGCATTAACCAATGACATGGCACCATACCTGTTGCTGGGTTTTTTGATTGCTGGTGCAATGTACGCTTATTTGCCGCAAGAAAAGATTAAATTGTATCTTGGCCAGGCCAATGCCAAATCTGTTATGAATGCCTCGCTTCTCGGGGTTCCGCTGCCGTTGTGTTCATGTGGGGTGATACCAACGGGAGTATCTTTTTATAAAAATGGTGCATCCAAAGGCTCATCGGTTTCGTTCTTGATTTCAACTCCACAAACCGGTGTTGACTCCATTTTGGTTACCTATTCGATGCTTGGCTTACCATTTGCAGTTATCCGTCCGGTGATTGCTCTAATAACCGGTTTTTTTGGCGGCATCTTTACGAATAAAGTTGAAAAGGAAGATAAAAACAATGTTGTTAATTTGAACGAGGTGGGAACATTTACAGAAGGTTCCAAAAATAACAGGTTTAGCAGAATGCTGCATTACGGATTTGTTGAATTCCTTGAGGATATAGCGAAATGGCTGGTTATTGGCCTGTTGATTGCCGCACTCATTGCTGTTGCCGTACCTGATAATTTTTTTGCAGGTTACATTCGAAGTGATTTCCTCGGGATGCTCATTATCCTGATTGCATCTATACCGCTCTATGTCTGTGCTACCAGCTCGGTACCCATTGCAGCCATGCTCATCCTGAAAGGCTTATCACCAGGAGCAGCGTTGGTATTTCTGATGGCAGGACCTGCAACAAATGCAGCGACTATGACAGTTATAGGAAATGTAATGGGACGAAAAACACTGTATAGTTACTTGTTTTCAATTATAGCAGGGGCGCTTGTATTTGGATTGATGATCGATTATTTGATCCCAAGAGATTTCTTTACCCGGTTTATTGTTCATGGTGATCATGCACACCAAATACTGCCACAGTGGCTGCAAATAGCATCAAGCATAGTCTTTACGTTGTTATTGTTGAACATTTTTATCCGAAACGTTTTTAGTAATAAAAAGAAACAAGAATCAAAAACAGAATTAAACCTTGATATGACATCAAAATATATGGTGAAAGGAATGACATGTAATCATTGCAAAAACAATGTCTCCAATGCATTAAATAAAATAGAAGGCATAAAAGTGCTGGATGTGGATTTAAGCAAAGAGGAAGTTGTACTGGAGGGAGAAAATCAGGATTCAGAAATAATTAAACATGCCGTTGAAGATATTGGTTACACATTTGGAGGTAAAACCGCTTAAAACATAAAATTACTATGCATAAATTAGTATTACTCAGGCATGGAGAGAGTGTCTGGAATAAAGAAAATCTTTTTACCGGCTGGACCGATGTTGATCTTTCTGAAAAAGGCATTCAGGAAGCAAAACAAGCCGGAATTCTGATGAAGGATCATAAATTTGAATTTGATATCGCTTTTGTTTCCGTTTTAAAACGCGCCTTGCGCACATTATGGATAACTTTGGATGAAATGGACCAGCTTTGGATCCCCTGGGAACGTTCATGGAGGCTCAACGAACGCCATTACGGTGGTCTGCAAGGATTAAATAAGGCTCAGACGGCTGAAAAACACGGAGATGAGCAGGTACATGTCTGGAGAAGAAGCTATGATGTACCCCCTCCTGAACTTGAAAAAACAGACGAACGGTATCCCGGTCATTTTCGAATGTATGCCAATGTTCCGGAAAAAGAATTACCCACAACGGAAAGCTTGAAAGATACGGTTGACCGTTTTCTTCCGTACTGGCATGATCGCATCGCCCCCGCGATTAAAGAAGGAAAACGGGTGATTATTGCAGCACACGGAAACAGCCTGCGTGCGTTGGTCAAATATCTTGATAACATCAGTGATGAGGAGATACCGGGATTAAATATCCCAACAGGTATTCCACTGGTTTATGAGCTTGATGATGATTTGAGGCCATTGAAACATTACTACCTCGGGGATGAAGATGAAATAAAAAAAGCAGAGCAAGCGGTGAAGAATCAGGCAAAAGGAGGTTGAGAAATTAGGATCACATTCTCAAAAACCCCATCCAACACCTACATCAAGCCATGGAATAATAACATTTGTTGTTTTATTGAAATTTATGATGGGCGAAATGCCCGCTTTAAACATTATTCCACCTTGCTTTTTCTGCAATTAATCCCAACAGTATAAAATTAGTATTGGAATACGCGTGCTTTGACCCGGGTTCAAAACCAAGGTTCTTTTGGAAACATTCTTCTGCAAGCCGGTTTGGATCCCATTTTTTATAGGGGAAATTGGATGAAGAAATAAAAATTGCCGGGATGGAAAATATATCCTTTATGCCACTGGAATGATTCAGTAAATGTTTGATTTGTACTTTTTCGGCATTTTCAAAAGAAGGGTAAAATTCAGTCAGGTTCTGATTCAATCGAAGAAATCCACTTTCAATCAATTTCAGTATCAAAGTTGCAGTGTATATTTTGGTGACGCTTCCAATACGGAAAACATGGTAATCCTCAAGCTGTTCCTTTTGCTTCAGGTCGGTTGATCCCATCGAAAGATTCCATTTTTCTCCAGTGCTGTCGGTGATACTTACCTGTATCCCCAATAATTCATTAGCATTCATTGTGTTGCATACAGTCATCGAAATCTGCTCAGCTATTTCCGTAGTAATAAGACTGGTAGTGGTTAAGTTCTTTTCAGGAAGACAATCAACCGCATCGTATTTCTCACAGCTTATTCCAATCAACAGTAAGGAGCTGATGAATATGAACAATTCTGCTTTCATTGGTATATTTTTTATTGTACGTTTACTATAATCTTACCATTTACTTCGGCATTCTCAATTTTTTCGTGTGCTTTGGCAATGTCATCCAAATGTATTTGCTCAGCGATCACCGGTTTGATTTTTTTCTCAGCAAGCAAACGAAATAAGGTTATTAAATCTTCTTTAAACCACTCCGGATGCTTTTTTCTCATAGCTCCAATGGAATAAAAAACCGTTGATTTTCCATTTGGCAATATGTTCCAGGTCACTAACCGTATAAAATCGAGAGGTATGGATCCTCCTTTACCCATCACGGCATCATAGAAACCATAGGCTACCAGTTTGCCACCTTTTTTTAAGACACTAAACGATTTTTTAAAATTTTTTCCACCAATGGGATCAAAAACAGCATCTACGCCATGACTAGTTCCTGATTTTATCTTTTTCACGAAATCCGTATGCCGGTAATCAATTGGTGTTGCATTGTTTTCATTTATAAGCTCATGTTTGGATTCTGATGCAGTACCGTACATTTCCAACCCCTGGAGTTTGCCGAGTTGGAGCAAGGCGTTGCCAACAGCCCCGCCTGCACCATGAATGAGAATTTTCTGTCCGGTGTCTGTTTTTGCTGTTCGGTGTAACATTTGATATGCCGTCAGGTAGCTTAACACAAGGCACACCGCTTCCTTCGGATCAATTTCCTCCGGCAATGGTACAGGTTGATCTTCCGGGAGGCAGATATATTGAGCATGTGCACCAATAACAGTCATATCTGCCACTTTTTGTCCGGTCTTTAATCCTTTCACATTGGCACCAACCTTGTCAATAATGCCAACCATGTCATAACCTGGTGAAAAGGGTGGTTTTTCTTTTACATCCGGGTATTTCCCTTTCCGGATCATGATGTCGGTAAAATTTACACAGGAGTGCAATACTTTTACCCTGACTTCATTGGCTTTAGGCTCAGGGAGTCCGTCTTCCTCCATTGTTTTAATTACTTGAGTACCACCAAACTTCGTTATGATTGTTTTTTTGTAATTCATCATCATTGTGAATATTGTTTAAAAATTAATCTCGTTTTGCCATGGAAAGTCGGCTGCCTTCTCCTGCCATTTCGGCCAGTGTTG
>CAZAMT010000122.1:7297-11550 GCA_964486145.1 uncultured Bacteroidales bacterium | reverse complement strand
TGATTCTGTCTTTTTAGAACTGTAAAACAAATAGATTTCTCTTTATCACCCACCTTTTTTGGTTCATTTTTTGTTGCTTACAAAAATTGTAAACCAAAAACCAGCCGGGGTGTTGTACAACAACACAAAAACTTTTAACAAATGAGAGTTACCATTTTATCGACAGATTTATTTACCTTCGTTCATCGATTTCAATGAAAAAATTTTTTTACATATTACTTATTCTAACCGTTTCAATCCTGCCGGAAACTAAGGCTACGCACAACCGGGCCGGCGAAATCACCTACCGGCAAATCAGTCAGCTTACCTACGAAATAACCATCACCACATTCACCTATATCCGCAGCGCAGCCGACCGCAACCAGCTTGAGGTCATGTGGGGTGATAATACCATTTCCGTGGCAGGACGTATCAGCGAAACCATCTTGCCCGATTTATATAAAAAAAATGTGTACACCGCTCGTCACACTTTTCCGGGCCCCGGAAGCTATGACATCATAGTGCAGGATCCCAACCGGAACCTGGGTGTTCAAAACATACCCAATTCGGTAAATGTGATTTTTTCCGTAAAAACAACACTGGTTATCAATCCGAATGTTGGATTTAATAACACCCCGGTTCTCCTGAATTACCCAATCGACAAAGCAGCTCTTAATCAGCAATTTATACATAATCCAGCAGCCTTTGATTACGATGGTGATTCACTTTCATACAGCCTCACTGTATGCACGGGTGAAGACGGAATTCCCATTGATAACTATGTATTCCCCGAGGCTTCAAATCAATTGTATGTTGATTCCATCACGGGTGACCTTGTTTGGGACAGTCCGGTAAAAACCGGTATTTATAACATTGCCATGAACATTACCGAGTGGAGAAACGGCGTGCGTATCGGAAACATCATACGCGATATGCAGATTGAAGTAGTGCGAACCAACAACACCCCGCCCGTCAATGATCCCATTCCGGATTTTTGTGCTATAGCCGGAGATAGCATTGGTTACCTGATATCAGCTACGGATGCCGATGGCGACATCCTGAAACAATCGGCTATTGGCGGCCCCTTTGAAATGGATATTTCACCGGCAAGATTCCAATCCGATTCTTCTGCTGACGGATTCAGCCGGTCATTATTTTCCTGGAATACCACTTGCGAGCATGTCAGGGATGCATTGTATTATGTAGTTGTGAAAGCTGAGGATTTGAATGCTTTGAACCTCGAAGACACCCTTAAAACCATTGATATTGACAATTTCTCGATACAGGTGCTTGGTCCGCCACCGGAAAATTTAAACGCGTTCCCGCAAACCGAATCCATTACCATTACCTGGGATCCTTATGCCTGTTCCAATATTGATGGTTTTGAAATATACCGCCGGAAAGGATTTGTTGATTTTAAGCCGGATTCATGTTCCAATGAAATACCTCCCCTGTTGAATTTCGAAAAAATTGGTGAAGTGGATGACCCGAACACGTTTCGCTATGTTGATTCGCGATTAAGTGGCCAACTGGAACAAGGCCAGTTGTATTGCTACCTTGTTGTTGCCGTTTTTGATAACGGAGCACGTTCAATTCCATCAGAATTGGTTTGTTCCGCATTACTGCAGGGATTTCCTTCCATCGTTCAGGTGAGTGTGGAGGAAGTGGATGAACAAAACGGTGAAATCCGGGTAAGCTGGTTAAAACCATCGGTTACCATGCTGGATTCATTAAACGGGGGGGAACCTTACGAGTACAGGATATTCCGTGCCTTGCCCGAAGATATAACAAACTACCAACAACTCTCAACTTATACTGATTTAAATGATACTGTATTTAGTGATGACAACATCAATACCATTGAATATCCCTATTATTACCGGGTAGACCTGTACTATACCGATGCATCTACCGGGCAACTCGAACTGGCAAGCAATGGAGGAATCGCATCAAGCACCTGGCTTGATCTGTTGGGCGTTGACAATGCTGTTATCGTATCTTATCAAAAAAATACACCGTGGAGGAACATTGAAGATTCCATTTTCACAAGAAGGGATGACCAGACCGAACTGGAATTTCTGGATGTAATGACCGGAACGAACACTTACGTGCATTCCAATCTCGAAAACGGTGAAACCTATCACTATCGCTTAACGGGATTAAGCCAGTATATAGCTGACTCCGTTGAGTACCTGACCATCAATAAAACACACCCCGGCTCGGTAACACCGGTAGATACGGTGCCACCATGTCAACCCATTTTAACGGTTGAGTCTTTGTGCGATTCGGGATTCAACCTGCTTACCTGGCAACTACCGCCAGACTGTGATGTGAATGACATTGAATATTTTAACATATATTTTAGTCCGAATGATTTTGATACCATGCAAATCATCCATACCACAGATGATAACAGTGTATTCAGGTATGTACATCAAAGCGCGGTATCGCTTGCCGGATGTTATCGGGTAACAGCAGTAGATTTTTATCAGAACGAAAGCACCGGCTCAATAAAATTGTGTGTTGACAACTGTAATATTTATAAATTACCCAATGTCTTTACCCCAAACGGAGACAATATAAATGATGTGTATAAATCTGTAAACACCAACAACTATGTCAAGGAAGTTGACATGAAAATTTACAACCGTTGGGGGAAATTAATTTTTGAGACGACCGACCCCGATATTAACTGGGATGGCCGGCACCAGGATAACAATAAAATAGTACCTTCAGGTGTTTACTATTACATATGTGATGTTTATGAACCACGATTATCAGGAATTATGCTGCGTAACATTACCGGGTTTATCCATGTGTATAGTTCCGATGAAGCACGGCCATTTAATATTGAAAATTAGATGAAAACGATACTGCAAATATTATTTCTGCTCCTGATGGTTTCTGCATTTGGTCAAAACCATGAAGATCTCTATTTACAAGGAACAGTGTTGATTGAAAAAGAGGAATATGCATCAGCCGTGAACCTTTTTTCCCAGCTCATTGAATCCGATAAATACGAAGAAAAAAATTTTTTGATGCGCGGTGAAGCACTTTACCAAAATACCGATTATTACGAGGCAATCAATGATTTTAAACAGGCAAACCAACTGAAAAGTAACATTGCTGATTTACAACTTGCCAAAGCATATGCAAAAGTTGATGATACAAAAAAAATGTATCAACACTTAGAGGCGCATTTGAAATCGAGATACAAACAAAGCGAGAGTGAAATAAAATTTGATCCTGCATTTAAAAAATACCATGAAACAAAAAGCTGGGTTGAATTCTGGAAAAAGGATTGGTATTCCAAACGAGATTACGCAGTATCTGAGGTTGAATATTTGATAAAATACGGAAAATACCAACAGGCACTGAATCGTATCAACGAAGAGATTAAAAGCAGTTCAAGAAACCATGAGTTGTATGCTGCGCGTGCAAAAGTATATTCAGCGTTGCTTAATTATCCCAAAGCCGAAAAGGATTACAGCAAGGCAATTCAACTGAATTCGCGCACTGCAGATTATTATACCGGACGTGCAACGATATATCTCGAACTGGAAAAATATGCAGATGCAATCAACGACCTGAATCAGGCAATGGATCTCGAACCACAAAATCTTGAATTGCGAAAAGTGCGATCACTGGCATATCAAAAAAATAAGAATATGGAAAGGGCTGAGGAAGATATAAAAAAATACCTCTCCTATTTCCCGGATGAGGAAGATGCCCTTTTTCAGTGCGGAAACATGTATTTTGATTTCGAGAGATACCTCGATGCAGTCATTTATTACAATAAGTGCCTTGAAAAGAATAAAAACAAAGCAGCTTATTACGAAGCAAGGGGAAATACCTACTACCAGGTGAAAACATACAAATATGCCATCAGGGATTATTCAATGGCATTGGATTTAAATCCGAAGTTGGCCAATGCATACCTTTACAAAGGTCTTTCCCGGCAGGCAACGGGTGATGCCAGTGGAGCCTGTTCCGATTGGGAAAAAGCCGGCAGACATGGTTCCCGAAAAGCAAAAGAACTTCTAATCAATCATTGCCAATAACAAATGGTTCGCAATGAGGATTGGCGCAAATGATGATGCATCCGCGTAACAAAATCACCAACCTTATTCTTATGAGTTTGAAAATCCTTTTCGAAATGCATTTACTTTGTTGCAAAAGAAAGAAATAGTGGCTTTTTAAATTTTTTATGTAAACCCCAAAATCCGCAAGAAATTATTTTAAAAACAGTGGTATTCTTTACGGATTCGATTAAG
>CAZAMT010000122.1:0-7197 GCA_964486145.1 uncultured Bacteroidales bacterium | reverse complement strand
TATTAATTGGGTGTCCCATTGCACAAAACAAGAAAACAGCACAATTCCAAAAACCCATTCATCCAATTCAAACTAATTTCCCTCTCCGTGAACCTCGGTGTCTTCTTTGTGAAACTCCGTGTAACAATACCGCCACAAAGGCTCCAGGGCACCAAAGTACTAACAAAATTCATATCCCTCTTATTTGTATTGCTTCCTGCCTTCGTGCTTTCGTGGCTATAGCAACAGGCCACTTCTTTCACCAGGCAAGTATTTTCCTGTGAGTTTTGTACTTTTGCAGAATAAATAACAGAATATTTTTATGCCAAAATTTGTATTCAAACATAAAAAAACAGTCGAACAACTATACTCCCCCAAAGAGGAGTTGGCCATGGACGCCATCAAAACACTCCGAAACAGCGGAGACCCTTCAGTGATTCCCTATCTCGTGGATTTGTTTGTCTCAACAGATAAACCAAAAATTGAAAGCGCGTTGGGCAATTTTCTCAGGGATATCAAGGACCAATCAGCGGTGAAAGCGCTTATGGATGCCATTGCAAATCCCCGGTTTGATAAAAAACTTACCCAACTCGTGAGTTTTTGCTGGCAAACACCGTTAAATTTTAGTTCGTACCTTGACGTTTTTGTTGATATAACCATTGAAAAAGACTATCAAACCTCAATCGAAGCTTTCACGGTGGTGGAAGAAGCTTTACCCTATACGTCAGCATCTAAAATCTCGAATGAAATTCAGAAATTAAAAGAAAAAATCACCTCGGTTCCCGAAGAAAAGCAATTACTTTTAAAGGAATTGATCGCAACCATGCAAACCTATCTTTGATTCAGAAGGTTTTTTAAATTACCTGTTTAATGCTGACTTGAAAAATATTTCATAAACTGTGCACGCTCGTACATGGCCGGGTCTTCAATGTTTTGATAATTGAGTTCGCCGCGAAATTCATTGATGGTTGAATAATGTCGTTTGTCCATCCAAAGCTTTATATCGTTCAAAATTTCCTTTACATATTCAGGCCCCTTTTTATATAAAACCGAACAAACCTGAACTGCATTTGCGCCTGCAAGTAAAAGCTTTACAGCCGCATCTCCATCGTGCACCCCGGTGGAAGCTGCAATATCAAAATCCTGAAATTTATAGACCGATGAAATCATTCCAACCCATCGCAACGTTTGACGAATGTCAGATGGATTGCTAAAAACTTCAGCAGCGGTTATTTTAAGTTGATCAGTATCAATATCGGGTGCATAGAATCTGTTGAACAACACCACTCCGGCTATCTTTCGGAAAAAAAGCTGTTCAACCATGTAATGCAAATTTGTAAAATACGGACCAATTTTTACCGATACAGGGATGGAAACATGCGCTTTCACCTTTGCAGCAATATCTAAGTACTGCTCTTCATAATATCCGGGCTTTTTCGACTTATCCGCGGGCAATACGAAAATATTCAATTCAAGTGCATCCGCGTTTGCTTCCTGCACGTTGGATGCAAAGTCCAGCCAATCCTTGCCCGAAATGCAGTTAATGGATGCTATTACCGGTATATCCGATTGACTTTTTGCATCGGAAATAAGTTGCAGGTATTCTTCAACAGAATTGTTTTTGGTATAATAATTGACATAGTCAGCAGCCTCAGGGTAATCGCTTGTATCTGCCATGGTACCAGCTTCATATCGAATCTGCTCTTCGAAAAGGGATTTTAAAACCACTGCACCTGCCCCGTATTCCTTTAATTTGGTAATTTTTTCTACGGAATTAGTTAATCCTGAACTACTTACAATGATTGGATTCTCTAATTCCAGGCCTAAATATCTGGTAGATAAGTCTATCATAATGATTAAGGTTATTTTTGTGAATAATTTCGTTCTCCAAATATAGCACTTCCGATACGAATTATGGTCGTTCCTTCATCAATGGCCATTTGATAGTCATTGGACATTCCCATGGAAATCTCTTTGAAATTTTCATTATCCTGAAAAAAATCCATTTTCAACCTGTCAAAAATTTTCTTTAGGTTTTTAAACTCCTTGCGAACCTGCTTTTGATCATCTGTAAATGTTGCCATACCCATCACCCCGTTAATCCGGACATGCGGAAAACTTTTCAAGTCAAGAAGAATGTTTGCAGCTTCTTCGTAGGAAAGTCCAAATTTTGATTCTTCCTCAGCAATATGAAACTGCAACAAGCATGGAATGATGCGCCCTGCTTTTTCTGCCTCTTTGTTGATAACCTTTAGCAATTTTCTTTTATCAACCGAATGAATCAATGATATGAACGGGGCAATGAATTTAACTTTGTTGGTTTGTAGGTGACCGATCATATGCCAACGGATATCGGGAGGAAGCTTTTCATGTTTTTCAGTTAGTTCCTGCACTTTGTTTTCTCCAAAATCCCGATGGCCGGCATCATATGCATCCCGGATGTCACTGACTGGTTTTGTTTTTGAAACAGCAACCAACATAACATTTGACGGCAATGCAGCTTTTATTGTGTTTAGTTTTTCCGAAATCATAAATCATATTGGATAATTATCCATTTCAAATGTAGTAAAATTTGCCTGTGATGATATAAAAAATTCCTATGTAATTACAAAACGGTTTCATATCTGCAGTATTTGGATAAAAAGAAAAGAACCCGAAAGAACCAAAAAATATTTTATTTGTTGAAGTAATGATGGTATAGTCAAAATTAAGTTACTATTAAATGCTTCGATTGCCCGGGGCAGATTGGCTATTTTTTTTTAGATTTGCCATTCCTGTTTTGAACTTATAAATATTAACATATAAAATAAATAATATGAAAATCACAGTTGTTGGTGCAGGAAATGTCGGAGCAACATGCGCAGATGTGCTTGCCCATAAAGATGTTGCGAACGAAATTATTATCGTTGATATCAAGGAAGGGCTGGCTGAAGGCAAAGCACTTGATATTTGGCAAACCGCACCTATCAATCGTTTCAACTCCAGAACAAAAGGTGTAACAAACAATTACGAAGCAACAAAGGACTCTGATGTTGTTGTTATAACATCAGGATTACCCCGAAAGCCCGGTATGAGCCGCGATGACCTGATTGGAACAAATGCAAAAATTGTAAAAAGTGTTACAGAAAATGTGATAAAATATTCACCGGAAACAACCATTATCGTTGTTTCCAATCCCCTCGATGTAATGACCTACCAGGCATTTCTAACAGCAAATTTTCCCCGCACACGGATTATGGGAATGGCAGGAATCCTGGATACAGGCAGATACAGAGCCTTCCTCGCCGATGCATTAAGCATATCACCAAAAGATATTCAGGCGTTGCTTTTGGGCGGACATGGCGACACCATGGTTCCACTTCCAAGATATACCACGGTTAGCGGAATACCGATAACTGAGCTAATTGATTCGGAAACCCTGGATAAAATTGTCGAACGTACCAAGTTTGGGGGTGGTGAGCTTGTAAAACTAATGGGAACATCAGCATGGTACGCACCCGGTGCAGCAGCAGCCCGCATGGCAGAGGCAATTGTGAAGGACCAACGCAGAATTTTCCCTGTATGTGTAAAACTGGAAGGTGAATATGGTTTAAAGGATGTATTTTTGGGTGTTCCGGTGGTTCTGGGAAAAAACGGAGTTGAAAAAGTTATTGAACTTAACCTTACCGATGATGAGAAAGCCTTATTGAACGAATCAGCCGAACACGTGAAGGAGGTGATGAAGGTTCTTGATAATATAAAATGATAAATCCACAGTTAGAAGCTTGAAGATAGAATGGATCATCAAGCTTCACTTTTCAAGCTTCGAACTCAATCCCTTTCCAGCCTCCTATTCCAGCGCATGAACAACCAAACCGCTTCTTAACTTCGGCTCAAACCAGGTTGTTTTGGGAGGCATAATTTTACCGGAATCAGCAATGTCAATTAACTGTTTCATGGATACCGGATACAATGCAAATGCCACCGTCATCTCGCCGCTGTCAACACGGCGCATCAATTCTTCCAATCCCCGGATACCTCCAACAAAATCAACACGTTCAGAATTTCGCAGGTCTTTAATATCCAGCAGAGGATTCAGAACGTATTCTGAAAGAACTGTCACATCAAGACTTTGAATGGGATCATCATCATTAAACGTTCCTTTTTTTGCTTCTAATGAATACCACTTACCCTCAAGATACATCGAGCATTCATGCAAATGGCCGGGACGATATACCTCTTTCCCCTTTTTTGTAATGTAAAAACTTTCGCTCAGCTTCTCAATGAAATTTGCAGGTGATAAATTATTTAAATCTGTCACCACTCGATTGTAATCAATAATATTAAGCTGACTGGAAGGGAAATGAACGGCAAGAAAAAAATTATACTCCTCTTCACCCGTATGATTCGGATTTTCCTTCTTTCGCTCCTCTCCCACATGAGCCGCAGCAGCGGTGCGGTGATGGCCATCAGCCACATAGGTAAATGGTACCTCATTCTTAAAAGCTTCCTGAATGCGATTTACATCCTGTTTATCAGTAATCACCCAAAACAGGTGCCTCACATTATCATCCGTTTCAAAATCATATTCCGGGGGGTCACTGATTTTATTTTCAACAATGGTGTTTATGGTTTCATTATCAGGATATGTAAAAAATACCGGCTCGGCATTGAAGTTGGTTATCCGGATATGATTTTTCCTGTCTTCTTCTTTGGCAGGCCGGGTAAGTTCATGTTTTTTTATTACATCATTTAAGTAATCATCTACCGAGGCACATCCAACAATGCCATATTGCGTTTTATGGTTCATGGTTTGTGCATAGATGTAATAATAATCATCCGGATCCTGAAATAGTATTCCTTCTGAAATGAGTTTTCCCAGGTTCTCCTTACCTTTGTTATAAACCTTTTCGGAATAATGGTCGATGGGTTCGGGCAGGTCAATTTCTGGTTTTACCACATGTAGGAACGAATAAGGATGTCCCTTCGCCTCTTCTCTTGCTTCCACCGAATTAAGCACATCATAGGGCCTGGAGGCAATTTCATTTACATATTCTTTTTTGGGTCGGTATCCTTTAAAAGGTTTTACTGTTGCCATTTCAATTTGATTGGTTAACGTAAAAAAGGCTACATTCATTTCACTGATTGCAGCCTCATTATGAATCATTTGTTAAACATACTATTTGTTCACCTGGTATGTGGTATCTCCGCGCTTAAAAAATGCAACAATTTGACTTGCAGCGGCAATCCCTGCATTGATATTCGCCTCTGCTGTTTGTGCTCCCATTTTTTTTGGCGTAAAGAAAAATCGACCGGGATATTTCGTTTCAATTTCTGAAATGCAGTCCGGTGCAATATCTGCTGCATATCTGAAATCAGGACGTTCAGCAAATGTTTTTAATAATCCTTCTTCATCAATGATTTCTTTACGGGCAGTATTAACAAGTACCGGGCTTTTCGGCATTTGCGATAACAGATCGAATCCTATCAGGTTATCTGTTTCTTTATTGATAGGAAGATTTACAGAGATATACTGACTTTTCTGATATAACTCTTCTGAGGCTGAACAGCGCACAACACCATCGTTTTCAATAATGATTTTGTCAATGTATGGATCATGTGCAAATCCTTTCATTCCGAAGCCCTGCCCAATCAGTGTAATGATTCTTCCAATGTGGCCGTAGCCATGAATTCCCAGCGATTTATTACGCAATTCGGTTCCTGCTGTACCGTTAAATCCATTGCGTATGAGGTATAACATCATACCAAAAGCAAGTTCAGCAACGGCATTGGCATTTTGTCCGGGTGTGTTCATAACCACAATATCGCGTTCAGTTGACGCTTCCAGATCAATGTTATCATAGCCTGCACCTGCCCTGACCACGATTTTCAGGTTACCTCCGGCTTCAATAACTTCGCGGTCAATAATATCACTTCTAACAATAAGTGCATCAACATCCTGAACAGCATCCTCGAGTTCATTCTGGTCTTTGTATTTCTCAAGCAATATCAATTCATTTCCTGCTTCCTGTACAACTTTTCTCATTTCGTTGATAGCGACAGGAGCAAATGGTTTTACTGTAGCAACTAAGATTTTAGCCATAAGATCAATATGTTTCAGATTTAGTTTTTATTTTCAAATTCTTTCATTGCATCAATAAGAGCCTTGATACTTTCAGTGGAAAGTGCATTGTAAGTAGAAGCCCTGAAACCACCTACTGAGCGGTGCCCCTTAATGCCCACCATTCCTTTGGATGTAGCAAATTCAAGAAATGGTTTTTCAAGTTCCTTGTAATCTTCATTCATTACAAAACATGCATTCATGAACGATCGATCGTTTGCATCCTCTACTGTTGGTTTGAAGAGCTTGTTTCGGTCAATCTCATCATACAGCAACGTTGACTTGTCGATGTTTATCTTTTCAATGGCTTCCAAACCACCTTTATTTTTCAGCCATCGCAAGGTTTGCAGGGAGGCAAAGATATTTACTGCTGGTGGCGTATTAAACATCGAACCCTTGTCAATATGCGTTTTATAGTTCAAATATGTAGGTATTTGACGCTCTACCTTGCCAAGGGCATCTTCTTTTACAATGATAAATGCAACACCTGACGGTCCGATATTTTTTTGAGCGCCGCCGTAAATAATTGCATATTTTGATACATCAATTTTCCTGCTTAAAATATCGGATGACATATCAGCAACGAGGGGTACGCCGAAATCCATGTCTTCCTTTATCTGCGTTCCGTATATGGTGTTGTTGGTTGTGATATGAAGGTAGTCAGCATCCGATGGAACAGAAAACCCTTTGGGTATGTAATTGTAGTTTTTATCTGCCGAAGATGCTACTTCAACCACTTCACCGAAAAACGTTGCCTCTTTTTTTGCTTTGGAAGCCCATGACCCGGTATTCAGGTAAGCCGATTTGGATTGCATGAGGTTATACGGAACCATGCAAAATTGCAGACTTGCACCACCACCAAGAAAAAGAACATGGTAGCCATCCGGAACATCCAGTAATTCTTTCATCAATTCCTGGGCCTCATCCATCACAGCCTGAAACTCTTTACTTCTATGCGAGATTTCCATGACCGACAGTCCTGACCCATCCAGGTCAAGAACGCCTTTTGCCGTATTTTCAATGGTGTATGATGATAAAATTGATGGCCCCGCATAAAAATTATGTTTCTTCATGTTTTTATTATTTATTGGTTAATCAAATGTTGTTTGACATTATCA
>CAZAMT010000121.1:0-11761 GCA_964486145.1 uncultured Bacteroidales bacterium | reverse complement strand
CCTCAGAAAGATATTGACTTAAATCCAAATTTGTTACCCCAAAATCCGGGTTATTAAAACCAATATTTCATAATTAGTAGTGCGTTAGTTTCATAATTTCAGGCTGTCTGCAAAAGCAGGCAGCTTGTTTTTACTTTTGCACCTTTCAATGATCAAACTTATTTCATTAATTTGTGCAAGATATTAAACAGATTAATTTACTATGAAAGAAATAAACCTTACAACCGCCCAAATCACTGGTTTAGTTGCTTTACGAATAAGTATTGGCTGGCATTTTTTGTATGAAGGCTTAGTAAAAATAACTGACCCGGCATGGAATTCCGCAGGGTTTTTAAAAAATGCTGATTGGATTTTTGCAGGTTTTTTTCAATCCCTGGCGTCAAATCCTTCAGTTTTGCAAGTTGTGGATATCCTGAACATTGGAGGCCTTCTTGCAATTGGTATTGCTTTAATTGCCGGATTACTAACCAAACCAGCCGCTTATGCAGGTTTCATTTTATTATTATTCTACTATTTTGCCAATCCGCCTATGCCCGGAATTGAGCAGTCTGTTATGGCAGAGGGTAATTATTTAATCATCAATAAAACACTAATCGAAGCCATTGCACTTTTTGCACTTGCAACATTGCCAACTGGTGTTTTTATAGGATTAGACCGTTTTTTCGTGAAATCATAAACAGGAAGCAGCATGGGTATTTCAAGAAAAAATATTTTAAATCAGATTGACTATGAAATTTAACCGACGAGATTTGCTAAAGGGTCTGGCCACCCTTCCCGTATTTGGCGCCTTTGGCTGGGCTTATGCTGCAAAAAATGTAGCATCCGGTTTTTCAGCTATAGATTATTTAAAAGAAATGGGATTTGATTTTAACGTTGATGTTGTTCCGCCATCTTATCGTGCATCAACTGGTGGGCAAATCATCAAATTGGGAATTATTGGAAATGGATGGCGTGGTGATCAAATCCTCAGAGCGCTGGGTTATGCTGATCCGAAATGGTACAAAGAAAAAATGCAAAGTGCTGCCGGGAAAGCGTTTCAACGCCAACCGGATTTGAACGTGCAGGTTACTGCTGTTTGTGATACCTTTTCCGTTTATATGGATAATGGGCTGGAAACGATTAAAAATAGTGTGCATCCCAACGAAACCACCGGTCAAAAGCTGCCTGTGAAAGGTTATGTGGATTACAGGGACTTACTTGCAGATCCCAATGTAGATGCTGTAATGATTCTTACACCTGATCACTGGCATGCAAAAATGGCTATTGATGCAATTAATGCCGGAAAGCATGTTTACTTAGAGAAACCGATGACCAGGACTGCAGAAGAGGCTAATGCTTTACGTGATACGGTGAAAAAAAGCAATCTTGTATTTCAATTGGGCCATCAGAATCGTCAACAAGTGAGTCATATTTTGGCTTCTCACCTCTTAAAGCAGGGCATTGTCGGGAAAGTGTCATTAATTGAAACCAGCACGAATCGCAACTCAGAGCATGGAGCCTGGATCCGTGGCATTCATCCCGGGGGAAACCCGGAAACCATCAATTGGAAATTGTTTTTAGGTGACGCGCCCTGGCATCCGTTTGACCCGGACCGCTATTTTAACTGGCAAAAATGGTTTGAGTATGGTACCAGTTTGGCAGGAAACCAGTTCACACATTATTTTGATGCTATCAATCAGATTATGGATTTAGGTATACCTGCTTCGGCAATGGCTTCGGGTGGCATGTATTATTATAAAGATCCGAGAAATATACCCGATGTATTTCATGCTACTTATGAATATCCAAATCGGGAATTATCATTAACGTACAGTGCTTCTCTTGCAAACAGCAAACACCAGGGAAAACTGATCAGGGGAACCGAAGGAACCATGGATGTTGGAGATGGCCTTGTCATAGAAGCGGATAAAAAATCCGACAAATACAAATCATACATTGACCAGTCGGATTCGACTACGCCGATGCTGTATTCGTTCAATCCGTCAGAATATCAAACCGATGCAGTAGCTTCTGCCACCGCTCAGTTTTACAATAAACAGGGAGTTATGTATACCTATATTGATGGTAAAATGCTTGATGTAACCCATTTGCACATTAAAGAGTGGCTCAACTGCATTAGGAACGGAGGTACACCCAGTTGCAATATTGAAAAAGGATTTGAAGAATCCATAACATTTATTATGGCCAATACATCGTTCCTTGAAAAACGCATGGTACGCTGGGATCCGCACCAGAGAAAGGTTATCTGAATAATTATGAACTTTCATAAAACTTTTGTTCTATGAAACGACGCACATTTCTTTCGAAATCCGTCAAATCGGGTATCTCCTTAGGTCTTATAAAAGGAGTTGGAACTTCATCATTTGCAAACGCGTTAAAGGCTGAAAATACATCTTCAATTTGCATTTTCTCAAAGCATTTGCAGTGGCTGGATTATGACGGCATGGCAAGCATGGTCAGAATCCTGGGATTTGACGGAGTAGATCTTACCGTGCGCCCCGGTGGGCATGTGCTGCCCGAAAATGTGGTGTCAGATTTACCGAAAGCGGTAGAGGCCATTCGAAAAAAAGGGCTGGAAGTACCAATGATAACCACCCGAATTCTGGATCCGGAAGATCAAACAACACATAATATTTTAAGAACTGCCGGAGAGCTGGGTATAAAAGTATACCGGACCGGATGGTGGAAATATAGGGATATTTCTGTCAATCAACTTCTTAAAGAAAAAAACAAGGTTGTGAAAAAACTTGCCGAGGTAAATGAGAAATACGGGATTAAAGGGGCATATCAAAATCATGCAGGAAATTATGTGGGAGCTCCATGTTGGGATTTGCTCAAATTGCTTGATGGAGTTTCACCAAAGTGGATGGGTGTACAATTTGATATAAGGCACGCGCATGTGGAAGGGGCAATGTCATGGCCATATAGTCTGGAGGTACTTGCACCCTATATAAACAGTATAGACCTAAAAGATTATCGCTGGGAACTTAAAAACGGGAAATGGGAATTAAGAAATGTACCGATGGGAGAGGGTATGGTTGATTTTCAAGCGTTTTTTAAGTTACTGCATAAGTTCAGCATCAAAGCAGATTATTCAATTCACTATGAGTATCCATTGGGTGGAGCCAACCATGGAAAAAAAGAATTAGCAATTACAATTGATGAATTTGAGGATGTCGTTGATAGTGATTTACAATATGTTAAAAACCAATTTACAATAATCGAGAGACAATAAAAAATTAATATTCATTATAAATTAATATCCCTCGATCACCTACTTTAATGAATTTATGAAGTAAATGTTATATTTGTTCATTTACCAATAAATGACATATTTTAACGAATTCATACAATTTTAGTAGTGTATCATACAAATTACTCGGTTACAATCTCAATAGAACATTTTTTAGGGTATCTTGGACATCTCAATTGCCTGTCCTGTTATATACCTGTCGAAATATTTAAACTATAAATAAATTGAATTGATTATGAGTAAAATACAAAAGGTTTTTTTAGAAGAAAGAGAGATGCCGCATCAATGGTACAACATTATGGCAGATATGCCCAATAAGCCACTTCCACCATTACACCCGGGTACAAAAAAACCAATTGGTCCAGATGACTTGGCTCCCCTGTTTCCGATGGGATTGATCCAGCAGGAGGTAGCAACCGACAGGTGGATTGATATACCTGAAGAGGTATTTGATATTTATAAGATTTGGAGACCAAGTCCAATGTATCGAGCTTATAATCTTGAAAAACACCTTGATACTCCCGCCCGAATATATTATAAAAATGAAGGAGTGAGTCCAGCCGGGTCGCATAAGCCTAACACTGCCGTGGCTCAGGCGTATTACAACTACAAAGAAGGCGTAAAAAAAATTACCACAGAAACCGGGGCCGGGCAGTGGGGAAGCGCCTTAAGTTTTGCTACTCAGAAATTTGGAATTGAACTTCAGGTATTCATGGTGAAAATATCTTTTCATCAAAAACCATATCGTAAAATGATGATGAATACATGGGGAGCTACATGTGTGCCATCACCCAGTGAATTAACAGATTCCGGGAAAAAAATTCTGGCGGAGGATCCTGATTCACCGGGTAGCCTCGGAATTGCTATTTCAGAAGCAGTTGAAATGGCCGCGAAAAACGAAGATACAAAATATTCGCTGGGAAGTGTGCTAAATCATGTGCTGTTACATCAAACCATTATTGGCCAGGAAGCAATGAAACAACTTGAGAAAATGGATGCGGAAGCTGATGTGGTGATTGGTTGTTTTGGCGGGGGGTCCAATTTTGCAGGAATATCTTTTCCATTCATTCGTGAAAACCTCATTCATAATAAAAATATACAGGTAATAGCAGCTGAACCAGCTTCATGTCCCAAATTAACGCGTGGACAATTTCAGTATGACTTTGGCGATACGGTAGGATTAACGCCACTACTGGCCATGTATACGCTGGGTCATAATTTTGTGCCTGCTAAAATTCACGCCGGAGGTTTGCGCTATCATGGTGCAGGTACTGTTGTTAGCCAGTTGTTAAAAGATAAACTCATTGAAGCTCAGGCAGTAGAACAATTGGAGTCATTTCAGGCGGGTACATTGTTTGCCCGGACCGAAGGATTCATTCCCGCTCCTGAAACAAACCATGCCATTGCTGTTGCAATCAGAGAGGCCAATAAAGCAAAGCGTGAAGGAAAACAAAAAAATATTCTTTTTAATTTTTCGGGACATGGTATGATTGACCTGGCCGCTTATGATAAATATTTCTCAGGAGAATTGCATAACTTTTCGGTTTCCGACGAGGAAATTGCCAAAAGCTTAGGTCAACTGGAGCAGCTCATTAAGTAATTCATCAGGTCAAATATTTGTGCAGGAAGCCATTGTTCGCAATGGCTTTTTTTGGCTAACTTTACTCTTTCTTCATTTTCTGCTAGAGGAGAAGAAGCACGGGAGCAATTTCGCGGATCTTTTCACGAAAATCTTAATCCGGAACTTTTTCTGATGCTTAATTACTAATTGATGAATGGATTTATCAGAGAAAATATTTGGAAAGTCATTAGCTTTGATGACATTAGCGGACCTTCAAAACTATTTTAAGGAAGAGAGAGAGGAATCTCAAATCCTTGAATTTAAAAGCGGAGATATTAAAATATCAGATCTCTACAAGGAAATATGTGCGTTTTTAAATTCCGATGGTGGAATAATAATCATAGGATCTCCTCGCGAAAAGAAAGTTGTCCGGAATGATCAATTCATTAGAATATGTCAGGGAAAACTGACACCATCCATTTTCAAAAGTAAAAAGTGGATCGAAGAACACATTGCTAAAACCATTGAGCCGTTTGCAGAAGGAATTGAAATTAAGGAATTCAGCAACCTTAATGAATCCCATTATATTATTGAAGTGCCTAAAAGTAAAACACCTCCTCACCAGTTTAAAAATGAAGGTCGGTATTACATTCGGGTATATGAGGAGGCCCGTCCTGCACCCCACAAAATTATTCGGTCATTATTTCTAAGAAACGTCAAACCTGTTTTCAATATTTATATTTTGTTCAAGCATCATGAGTTTTTCGATAATCAATTGCAATTAGATATAATCATTGAAAATTCCTCGGTTATACCGGCATTTGGTGTTATGAACAGATTGGAAATTATTAATATCGCAAGCATCATTGGTGAAGGCACTTGGGAAATTTCAGATTCCGGTGAATCATACGTATATGAAAAAAAAATGGAAACATACATTGTTGACGAAATAACCACTACCCTCTCATTTGAAATAGAGCATAAATTTCAGCCATTTATCGTTTATGTGATGGTTTGGAATGAGGAAGCAGGTATTTGTAAAAAGGGGATATTGTATGATCCGGAAAACCAAATGAAACTGATAGATACTGATAAAGTGGAAGGGAAAAATCCGGATCTGAATTTGTTAAAGAAGCATCTCATTGAGATTGTAAGTTATTTATAAAAAGAATCCCGATGCTATTTAAAGCACCGGGATTGCGTGAAGGTTTGAAGTTAAATAATAGAATAGGCTGTTTTTTTGCTCTATGTATTAATTGTAAGCACTTTCTCCATGTTCATAAACATCAAGTCCTTCTTCTTCAATACGACGGGATACTCGTAGTCCGTTTGTAGCTTTAAGAATACGGAATAAGATGAATCCCATAATCAATGCCCATGCACCAACAGCGAGTACTCCAACTGCCTGCACACCCAAAAGCTTGAATCCACCACCGTAGAATATACCGCCATCAACGGCGAAAAAACCAACAAGTAAAGTACCCAGTGCACCACAAACACCGTGAACTGAAACTGCACCTACCGGATCATCAACTTTAAGAATTTTATCAAAGAATTCAACACTGAATGGCAGAACAAATCCGGCAATTATTCCGATCATCAAAGCGCCAGCAGGGGTGACGGAAGCACATCCTGCCGTAATGGCAACTAGACCGGCCAATGCACCGTTAAGTGACAGTGACAGGGTTGGCCTTTTATACCTTGCCCATGTTACAAGCATCGCTGTAATTGCACCACCGGCAGCAGAAAGGTTTGTTGTTAAGGCAATTTTACCTATGGCGATTGTACTTGAACCTGTAGCCGCAAGCTCGGAACCAGGGTTAAACCCGAACCAACCGAACCATAAAATAAAAACACCCAGAGCGCCATAAGCCAGGTTATGTCCCGGAATGGCCTTCACTTTACCGTCAGCGCCATATTTTCCAAGACGAGGACCCAATACTGCTGCACCTGCAAGGCCTACCCATGCACCAACAGAGTGAACAATGGTTGACCCTGCAAAGTCAACAAAACCAAGTTGCGACAGCCAGCCACCACCCCAGTGCCAGAACCCGGAAATGGGGTAAATCAGCACCGTAATGACAATACTAAATACAATGTAGGCATTAAATTTTGTTCTTTCTGCAACTGCTCCGGAAACAATCGTAGCGGCTGTTGCAGCAAATACTGTCTGGAACATTAGATCAGTGTAATTTGCATAATCACCAAATCCATCGTCCTTAAAAGCAAAAAAATCACCAGGATTACCCATGAATCCACCCAGCCATGATGCTCCATACATAATGGAGTAACCTATTAACCAGTATGATATGGCACCTATGGAGAAGTCCATAAGGTTTTTCATAAGGATGTTCGCTGTATTCTTTGAACGGGTAAAACCCGCCTCTACAAGGGCAAAACCAGGCTGCATAAACATTACCAGAAAGGTAGCAAGGAGCAGCCAAATGTTATTAATTGATATACCAAGACCTATTTCTTCCATAATAAATCTATTTTATTGTTATTATTTAATTAATTTACAATGAGGAGACTGTTAATAAAGTTTTTTATACAGTAGATTATTCATCTCCTTCAATATACAATGACTTATCTCCCTGCTCCCCGGTACGAATGCGGTATGAATCCTGCAGTTCGGATATAAATATTTTACCGTCACCAATTTCACCGGTTTTTGCGGAATTAAGAATCGCATTTATCGCGGGCTCAACATATTTATCCCGGCAATAAATGGAGATAAAGATTCTTTCGATGGTACTGGTGTCGTAGACTACACCACGATAAACCCTGCCTTCCCTGGCCTGGCCTACACCCCGTACATCCCAGAATGAGAAAAATTCGATGCCCGCTTCTTTCAGGGCTTCCTGAACTTCTTCAAACTTGGTTTTTCGAATGATTGCTTCAATTTTTTTCATTGCTATTTTATTTTTGATGATACACCTTGTTCGTATGAATGATATTCAATGGGATTATACTTATTAAATTTCTATGGTATAATCCCTGGTATATATTTTCAAAGTTCGAGACCTTTAAAATGATACACCTACCACAACAAACTGTTGTTTCGACTCCGGGTTCCAAATAACAGAACCTGATACAGGAAGTGAATAATTATCAGTTATTTTAATCTCTTTGCTTGTGCTAAGTCCAACGTTTACGACATCGAATTCACCATCAGAAGTATGCCACCCATCACCCATTCCAAAGAAAAAACCAACATTGTCGAATGAATAGCCAATTTCATAATACATGTCGCCACCCGCCGAACCGGCTGAACCGGCTTCATTTACAATATAGTTTCCGGCAAGAGCTAAACCTCCAATTTCATAACCCAGATTAATTTCAATTGCATGGCTGCCTGATTCAGTTGAGAAATCAGAATAATCACTGCCAGGATAATAATAATCTGTAACTCCCAAGCTCAAACCAAAATCAAATCCATACGAAATATACAAATCTGATTCAGCAAACCCGGCGGCATCAAATGCGCCCCATGCACCAATTGCCAGGCCACCAACTGCTGCTTCAACATAGGGTTGGAAGCTTGGGCCTGATCCGTACTTTACACCACGAAAAATGTAATTGCTGTAAAGATCGGCACCAGTGCTCCATGCCGAACTTTCTTCTTCTTCTTCCTGTGCATGCACTGCAGCAGGCGAAATCAACAGTCCAAAAACGAGTAAAATTCCAAGTAAAACATTCATCCTTTTCATAACTAAAAGATTTTAGGTTATTATTTATTGACGATGCAAACATATGTATTATTTTTTAAACACCCTAATAAAATGACAGTAAAAATTAAAAAAAAGTAATAAATAGATATTTAACCCATGTAAATATAGGGGGTATTGAAATAAAAAGAGGGTATAAAATTATAATTAGGTATTCAATAGTTATAATGGTGGTTAAACGGATGGAGTTATTTGTTATAATTGATAATAATTATTATTATAACATATAAATGGTCGCAACAACTATGAAAAATAGAAGGTATAAATTTTTAATTAAACACATTTATAACTAAACGAGGGAATAACAAAGGGGGGGAGACCTCAAAATACAGATAATATAATTTTTTGGAGAAGGTGCAATTTGATATACATTTAAAACGGAATGGATTTCAAACACAATAGATTAAAAATTGTTGGTAATGGTATATAACAAAAACAGGCAGAAACTATGAACATTTCTCAAACCTTGAAAGACGAACAACTTGCTTTAATACAGTCGGGAATTGATAGTGAATCCGAAGCACCTTTGAAATCGGAGCCATTTTGGAGGGCTCTTCGGGAAACAGGAACTGAATTATGGCTGGATACCGGGGATATAGATGAGGCATCCGAAATCTGGTGCGATGAAATGTCAGCCCTAACAACCAATAATACGCTGTTAAATAAGGAAATTCAAAAAGGAATATATGATGATTTCATCAAAGATGCCGGAGAGTTATTGCATGATTTACCGGTAGATGCACAGGTTGTTGAAATCGCATTCATGCTGAATGCCAGGCATGGACTAAGGCTGGTAAAAAAGTTTGGTGCAAGAGTAAGTGTGGAATTGCATACCAACACGGCACATGATCTGGAGGAAATTTTGAATTATGGTATGCGATACCATCGTATTGATCCGGATAATTTTATTATTAAAGTACCATATACCCCAACGGGTTTGTTGGGTGCAAGAAAACTTAATGAACAAGGAGTTCCCATCAATTTCACCCTTGAATTCAGCGCCCGGCAAAATGCGCTGGTTGCTACTATTGTAAAACCTGATTACCTGAATGTATTTCTTGGAAGAATAAATGGATATGTCCTGAGCAACGAGTTGGGAGATGGAAAATATGCAGGTGAAAAAGCCACCATAGAAAGTCAGAAAATTGTACATGAATTAACAATGGACAATGCGCATAAAACGAGACAGATTGCAGCCAGTATGCGTTCGGCAAAACAACTTGATTACCTTGCCGGAATTGATGTGTTCACTATGCCCGTCAAGGTTGCTAAAGAAGGTATTGAAACCTTAACAGGAACATTTAAATCAAATACAGATAAAAACTATGAGGTTGGGATTCGGCCGGAGTTTTCTGACACCAGGATAGAAAAGACCTGGGAAGTTGGTGAAAATGAAAAAGATTTCATTCATCATATAAAAAAACATGAACCCGGCAATGCCAACGATATCATTGGTCACGCAAAGGAATATGGATGTGCTGACATGTTTCCTGATTGGACGGATGAGGACTTACTTATTATCCAGAGCGATGGTAAAATACCTGACCATAAAAAGTGGGCAGAGAAAATTAAGAAGGGCACCGTTGCTCCGGATACTTTATTAAACATGGCCGGCCTGTTAACCTTTTCAAAAGATCAGGAGGACATGGATAACAGGGTTCGGGATATCTTAACCCTGAAATAGGACCTGATTTTATTTCGTAAATGAATAAAAAACCTCCGTGATTGGCTTCAACGGAGGTTTTTATTTTGAAGTAGTATATTAAATATCCAGTTTTTTCCTTATTTTGGAAGGAATGGCATTTTTGTTTACCATCACCGAAACAGTTTTATATTTTACATATTCTTCGGAAGCATATAAATATCCGTCGTATTTATTTCCTGTACCCCATGAATTTTTTACAATAAAATAGGGTGTCCCGTTTTGATCCTTTGCAGTTCCGATAATGTGCATTCCATGGTCATCGGTTGTTTCAAAATTATCAAATGCCTGCTGGCGAATTTCCTGGGTAATTTCTTTTTCTGTAACAGGTTCTCTAAAGCTATAAATTGATGCTTCTTTTTCAGAGGTTGACAGTTCTTCCCATTTTTCGCGTTCCGTTCCCTTTAAATCCGGCTTTTGAATGTTCGGAACCATCGCTATACCGTTATACCATGAAAATCCCCGCTCACTAACATCTGTTGCCCAGGACAACGTATAGCCATCCTTAATAGCAGAATGAAAGACATCCATCATTTCATCCAAAGGCAGGTTGTAAACAGTTCCCCATGACCAGTTATCAGGTACTTCAAGAATAAACTCCTTATAAAACGGATGGTGAGTAAACGACGAAATCAACACGTAATCATCCGGGTTAATTTCGAGGGATTCGGCATAGGATTTTGCATTGTATTCTTCTCCTTTATACGAAAAATCTTCTGGCTCTGCACCAAGGTAAGCATCAAGTAATCCCTCAAATCCCTTGTACCAGGCAGGACTTAGTTTTTTGTTTTTATTTTCCAGAACACCATCAACATATTCTTTAAAAACTTCGTCCATTTCTCCATGGATGTGTTTCTTCTCTCCTAAAAGAAGTCCTGAATATGCTTCTTCTGTCACCATGCCATCATTTCTGAAAACATCAATGACATCATTTGTAGCGCCACCTCCGGTAAAATTTATTTTGCCATGCATTCGCACGTATCGTTGGGCTTTGCTTTCATAGGAATTTCTGACAACGTACATTTCGGATAGGTCATATTTCCCTTTGCCAATTCTTAATAACTCCGATTCCAGCATGGATATGGTGCAAAAGCTCCAGCATGTTCCTGATTTATGCTGATCTTTCACACTTGTTGCTGGTAGCTTTTTAATGATTTCGAACTGAAACCCTTCTCCAACCGGCCACCCCGCATGTGCAGCAGAAATTGCAAATAATAATATTGCAATTAACAATAGTTTTCTTCTCATCTTTAAGTATTTTTATTTTATTTTGAATATTGTCAACCTCAAAGATTGAAATTTTAGTTTAATTAACCATATTTTTTTGTGCAAATGCTCATTTTAAGATACAAAATGGATGCAATAATTTAATTTTAGAGGGTAGATTTAGATGAAACAGACCTCAGACAAATCGGAGCATTCTATCCGCCAATTGTCGGACAAGTTGTCTGAGATAATGACAGAGGCACACTGCGCTTTCGCATAGCTTCAGCGGAGCAAGCACTACCACGATTGAA
>CAZAMT010000120.1:0-11841 GCA_964486145.1 uncultured Bacteroidales bacterium | reverse complement strand
ATAAATGATATCGTATTCGATCCATTTGGTGGTGGAGGTTCAACATACCAGGCAGCACAAAAACACGATGGCAAAGGAAAAGCTTTAAAGAAACAAAAAAGAAAAGGATAACGGCTTATGAACTTTTCTTTCTTAGTGCATCTTCTATTAACATACCATAAACTTCACCTTCTGTTTTCTCTGCAGTGCGAATCATTTTTGGTACAATGCTGTTCTTGCTCATCCCGGGAACGGTGTTAATCTCAAGGAAGTATGGATCGCCTTTCCGGATGATAAAATCGACCCGCACCAAACCTTTGCAATCCAGCACATCATAAATTTTTGATGATAGCTGTTGTATCTGTTTTGTTAATTTATCATCGATGCGCGCAGGAGTTATTTCATCGGACATACCCGGCGTATATTTTGCTTCATAATCAAAAAATTCCTTTTTGCTTACAATTTCAGTCAAAGGTAAAATCAATTCCTGATCACTCAGTTTCGCAATACCACAGGTAACTTCAGTACCTTCAATGAATTCTTCAACTATTACTTCATGATCCTCCTTTAAGGCATCTTCCACGGCTTTTTGCAAATGTTCTTCCAGCTTAACCTTGGTAACTCCAAAACTTGAACCGGCATTGTTGGGTTTTACAAATGCAGGAAGACCAAGGTGTTTCACCATAGGGTGAGCGTTTACCTTTTGCTTGTAACGCACCAATACTGCATTTGCCGAGAGGATTCCGGCCTTTTCAAGGTAAATCTTTGTAGCATATTTATTGAAGGTCAGCAATGATGTAAAGCTGTTACAAGAAGTATACGGGATATTTAACATTTCAAAATAACTTTGCAGTTTCCCATCCTCTCCCGGGGTACCGTGAATAGCGATAAACACACAGTCAAATGTAACTTTACCCCCCTTCGTTGTAAAGGAAAAATCGTTTTTATCGATGTCAACCTCTTCTCCCGGGATTTTGACAAACCATTTAAATTGCTGTATTTCTACAACATAGGGTAAATATTTTTGTTTGTTCAGTGCGTCAAACACCTGGGCAGCACTTTGTACTGAAATAACATATTCTGAAGAATACCCTCCGGCAACAATGGCAATGGTTTTCATAAAAGCTATTTAAAAAATTGACTCAAATATAGAAAAGAAACTGCATTAAAATTACATCACCTCTTTCAGGGATGCTGATTTATGAAGGGTTTATTGGTCATCTTCCAAATCACGAGCATTTACATACACCCTCCACTTTTCCAGCACGTTCTGCATATCTTTGGGTACTTCCGATTCAAAAACCAATCGTTCTCCTGTTGTTGGATGATCAAACGCCAGAGACCTTGCATGCAATGCCTGCCGGGGCAGTAATGAAAAACAATTTTTTACAAACTGTTTGTATTTGGTAAATGTTGTACCTTTCAGAATCTGATCGCCCCCATACCTGGCATCATTAAACAACGGATGCCCGATGTATTCCATATGCACCCGGATTTGATGCGTGCGACCGGTCTCCAGTTTACATTCAATCAAGTTCACATATCCAAGTCTTTCCATCACCTTGTAGTGAGTAATTGCGTGCTTCCCGTAACTCTCATCAGGAAACACAGCAAATCTCATTCGGTCTTTCATGCTTCTGCCAATATGTCCGGTAACGGTACCTTCATCTTCTTTCAAATTTCCCCATACAAGTGCATTATATTTCCGATCGGTTGAACGATCATAAAACTGTTTTGCCAGCCTGTTCAAGGCTGGTTCTGTTTTAGCTATAACCAATACACCAGATGTATCTTTATCAATGCGGTGCACAAGGCCAGGCCTTACTTCTCCTTTTTGAAACAACGGCAGATCTTTTAAATGCCATGTGAGTGCATTCACCAGTGTACCGGTATAATTTCCATGTCCCGGATGGACAACCATGCCAGCTTCTTTATTAACTACAATGATATCATCATCCTCATAAACAATGTGTATAGGTATATTTTCGGGGATAATTTCAAGTACCCTTGGGGGATGCGGAAGAACAATGGATATTTCATCTCCGGGTTTGACTTTATAATTTGGCTTCACAGAAAAATTGTTCACAAGTATATTACCGGCATTGGCGGCATTCTGAATTTTCGTGCGTGAAACATTTTCGAGCTTATGAAACAAAAACTTGTCTATTCGAAGCGCCCCCTGGCCAGGATCAACCAGAAAACGGTGGTGCTCATACAATTCACCTTGTTCATTATCCTGAATCTCTTCATCACTCATTTGCTAATCATGATCTTTTTTGTGTGATTCACTCCGAGACGGTTTTGTACTTTCAGAAAATATATTCCAGGTTCAAGTGAAGTTACTTTCAGCAAATTGCCTGTCAACGGTTGTGTTAAAATCACTTTGCCTGTAAGATCATAGATTGTGGCTGTCCAAGACCGGACCTGACCTAAACCATTTATATGTAATTGGTCGGAAGCAGGATTTGGATAAACAGAGATTTCTTGATGACCATTGTTGATCGTCTCATCGAAATTATGGGTTACGAGTTTCTTTTCGCCAAACACGGGCCGTATCATCAATGTTCCGGATTCACCTGAATTTTGCCAGAACCCATTAAAATTGATATACGTATTTTCACTATTGTTCCTGTTTCTGTCGTAACCAATATTTAAATAATTGGAGTATACCTGTTGCCACCCAATAAAAAATTTACCAGTCATAAAAATGGGAGCATCCAGTTCATATCTGATAAATCCTGTTTCAATGGCTTTTACTGGTTCAATTTTTTCATACAGAATATTTCCAGGCAATTCATTTTGCTCATCAAATGCCCAAATTGTAAGCCAGAATGACTGTCCATTGAGTGTATCGCCAATGGTAGGATTAAATTTTATATCAATAGCCCTGAGTGAATCATCCTTATAAGTTTCGTAGAAATATGCCAGTTGAGCAACCTCGGAACCAATTCCACGAAATCCATAGCCGGCCTCCGCGCTGCCATCATCATACGCGTAAAAATCTTCGAATTTTTGGTAATGAATCAGGGTATCATTCTTTACACGGTTAAAATCATTATCAATACCCCTCAGGTTTGTTTTTACCAAAAATATGGCCGAATCATCTGATTCACTCAAAATAAAATCAAAATCAATATCCTCTATAAATGTGGTGTCTTCTCCGGCTTTTAAATTTGCCGGGTTGTAGGTAAACGTTGATTGATGCAATGGATTTAATTCATCTTGAAAAAGATACCGGATATCCACCTGTAAAACGAGAGAATTCAGGTTCTTAACATGGAGTGTTAACTGCTTTCTTTTAAGTTCCTGGTTGCGTGCATTCGGGAAATGCTTCCACGGTACAATCGAATAATTTTCAAGAATGGATCCAATGCGCTGAGAAAAAACAACATCATTGTAAGTTGTATCTGATGCTGACCTGTTTTCATCAAGATAGAGGTAATCCAAATGCCAGTGATCGGTATTGGTTTTTAAACCCGGAACCGGTTCTTTGGATAAACTGGCTTTATTGGTAAACCGAAACTGAAAGCCGTTTTTCAAAAACCGGTCTTCATCAATGGGCACCATTGCCTGTTTAAAATCATGTAATCCTTCACCAGGAACTGACCATACGGGCACCCAGGAGTTGTCCGGGACCGATTTAAAATACAGCATCAAGCTATCACCAACTTCGGGCTGATCGCCGAATCCCTCAGGCTGATAAAAGAAACTAACGTAAACGTTGCTTTTACCCTCCAGGTTGATCGGTTTGGATGTAAGATGGTCTGCTTCAAACGGAAAAACACCGGCATGATCGTAAATTTTTCCATATAAATTTAAAGCATCAAATGTAGCAGTACCCGTTGAAATGGGATCGATGGCATACGATTCATTCACAGAAACATTTCTATCTAACCAGTTAAACTCGTTCAATTTATTCGAAGGATAGGTGAAGTCATCAAAAAAGGGTAATTCAAGTGTATCGGCAATGGTAGATTTTAGTTGCAGCACACTTCTGTTATAAGCAGCCGGATTTACTGAAAGTTCTGACACATGCTCCTGCTGGGCTTCTGCAAAAAATGCCAGGTTGCTAATCAAAAAACAAACAATACCGTTAATATAAAAACTCTTCATTCTCAGTTTCAGTAATTTCAATGGTTTCCTGCAATTTCACCGTATCAGCCGTTAACCACACATCAATGTATGAACCCATAGGAATTTGAATTTGTCTTCCGGCCATAGGTTTTTGACGATAAATTTTCGCATTTAAAGAATCCTCTTCTGTTAGGATACTGTTATCATAAATAGGGAATCCAAGATTCAAGAATGCATCTTTTGTAACGTCATCAGCTTCCCGCCAGGTAAGGCCCAATAAATCGGGTACGCCAGTTGCCTGTCCGCCCAGACCGGTTCCTAAAACCAAATTGATTATACTTCCCTTTACGATGGTGTCACCGGGTTCAATTTGTTGTCCATCGTGTTGTTGATCCAGCACATAGTTTTTGGCAACATCCGGTTTATAAATCAGTTCTCCCAGTCTTAATCCATGGGATGTCAGCAGTGCCTCAGCCTGTCGGAGTGATACCTCAGTAACTTTGGGCATAACAATTTTCTCGGGAGATTGAGCATTCATCGTAATAAAAATTGTACGGTTTTCTTTCACTTTGAAATTTGGCTTTGGATGTTGCTCAACCACCGTACCTTTCTCAAGTTCCTGAATGTAAACGGAATCAATGACTTTGTACGTCATCATCCTGTCATTTATCACTGAATCAGCTTCCTCAAGGGTATAACCAAACAAATCGGGAACGGCGAGTGCTTCACCATGATGCGTGTAAATTCTAAGAGAAATAAACAACAATACAAATATTCCCAAGGCTATTCCTATAGCAATTGCCAGATTGTTAAAAAAATGTTTACTTACCAGGAATTTAATTAAATCTTTGCGGCTCATTCCGTTTTATTCTTAAAATTAGTAACGTCAAAGCTAAAATAAAATTATGTATTGAGGGGATTTAAAATTACTCAAATGCATCCATTTTCAACTTACCTATTTCTTTATCTGTGAGATAACGCCATTGACCGCGTCGTAATTTTTGTTTTGTCAGTCCTGCAAAATATACCCTGTCAAGGCGCGTTACCTTATATCCCAAATGTTCAAACATCCTTCGTACAATGCGATTCCTGCCGGAATGTATTTCAAGGCCAACCTGGTTTTTGTCTTCTGCATCCACATAACTCAGTTTATCAGCAGCAATCGGACCATCTTCAAGATCAATCCCATTTAGTAAATCTTGAAAATCATTCTTTTTCAAAGTCTTGTCGAGATAAACATGATAGATTTTCTTTTTTTTAAACCGTGGATGCATCAGTCTTTTGGCCAGCTCCCCGTCATTGGTGAATAATAAAACACCTGTTGTTGTCCTGTCAAGCCTGCCAACCGGGTAGACCCGTTCTTTTACCTTGTTTCGAAACAATTCCATTACCGTTCTTTTGGCATGAGGATCCTCTACGGTTGTAATAAAATCCTTTGGTTTATTCATCACGATATACACTTTTCGTTCTGATCTGATTTTTTCACCTCCATACCTTACCTGATCTGTTGGTTTTATTTTTGTGCCAAGTTCCGATATAACTTTGCCGTTTACTGTCACCGCACCGGATTTAATCAATTCATCAGCTTCCCTGCGGCTGCATATCCCTGCATTTGCAATAAACTTGTTTAAACGAACTTCCTTTGCTGTTAACCGATTCCTGGAATGCTTTGTGTTATTATCTTTTCTTTTATTTCGGAATTCATCCAATTGAATTACCTTCTTTCGGCTTTTTCCGAATCCTTTCCTTTTTTCCATGCAGTGTTTTTTTGCAAAAATACAATTAATATCGAGCAATTCAGTTTGCTCAAAATATATCATTAGAAATATCTGGACTATTAAAAAATCATTCCTTACATTTGAGATTTTAAAAATAATAAAACATGACTCTTATTAAATCGATTTCAGGCATACGCGGCACCATTGGTGGTAAAGCAGGTGATGCATTAACTCCATTAGATATTGTAAAATTTGCAGCCGGTTACGGTACCTGGTTGAAACAGCATCTTGTTTCGGATAAATACACGGTGGTTGTTGGACGTGATGCACGAATATCCGGATTCATGGTCCAAAACCTGGTCATCCACACTCTTAATGCACTGGGAATTAATGTAATAAACCTCGATTACGCCACCACTCCTACTGTTGAAATTGCAGTACCTCTTGAAAATGCCCAGGGTGGAATAATTCTTACAGCCAGTCATAATCCCAAACAGTGGAATGCATTAAAACTACTTAATGAAAAAGGGGAATTTTTATCTGGTGCGGATGGTGCCAAAATTCTGGAAATCGCCAAACAGGAAAACTTTTTATTTGCCTCTGTTGAATCCCTCGGAGAAGGATTTTATAACAGGCAATACAATAACATTCATATTGATGAAATACTAAAATTACCTTTGGTAGATGTGGAAGCCATTCAAAAAGCAAATTTTAAGGTTGTAATTGACTGTGTAAATTCTGTTGGTGGGATTATAATCCCGGAATTATTGCAAAAACTTGGTGTTCAGGAGGTCTTTGAATTATACACTGAGCCAAATGGCATTTTCCCTCATAATCCGGAACCGTTGCCTGAACATTTAACAGAAATTTCATCGCTGGTAAAAGAAAAAAATGCAGATGTTGGTTTTGTGGTTGACCCGGATGTTGACCGGCTTGCCATTGTAAACGAGGATGGATCAATGTTTGGTGAAGAATATACCCTGATAGCAGTTTCAGATTACGTGTTGCGCCACAAAAAGGGAAATACTGTATCCAACCTGTCATCGTCCATGGCTTTGTCTGATGTTACTGAAAAGCACGGCGGGCAATATTTTGCATCCGCAGTTGGCGAAGTAAATGTAGTTGAGATGATGAAAAAGCACCATGCTGTGATTGGGGGCGAAGGAAATGGAGGAATTATCTATCCTGAATTACATTATGGACGAGATGCCCTTGTCGGGATAGCACTCTTTTTATCACACCTGGCAAAGTCAGGTCAAACATGTTCTGACCTAAGAAAGCAATACCCATCATACACAATCTCAAAAAATAAAATCCAGCTCACGCCCGAAATTGACGTGGATCAAGTCTTGTTAAAAGTTCAGGAACATTTTAAAAATGAAAATATTAATGCGATTGATGGCGTGAAAATAATATTCAAAAACAAGGAATGGGTTCACTTGCGAAAATCAAATACAGAACCCATCATTAGAATATATGCAGAAAGTTTGAATCCCGAAAAAGCCAACAACCTTGCCAATGTGATGATCGAAGAGATAAAAAAAATTATTAAATAATTACATTTTTTAAATGCGCAACAAATTGTGAAATCACACCGGCCAGCGTTCAGTTCAGCGTTGGTTTTTCTGTGCATGTCGATAAATATTTACAATTTGCAGATTTTAAATGACTTTAAGGTATAATTATTGCTATTTTTAATAGCTTTAAAGCTAATTACTATAAATTCCGAAACAGGTACAATTATAAAGAAATCATTACGTTTTATATGCTACATAAAATTTTAACCTTACCATGAACAGAAAAACCTGGATTACCCTTGGTATTATTGTTGGCGTTATCATTGTTATTATACTTTACAGTTCTTCGGATGCCGATGCAGAAAGACCAATTGAAACAAACGTCAGCAAGGGGCAGTTTGATGTGCGGGTGACCGTTACAGGAGAATTGCAGGCAAAAAATTCTGTAAAAATTGAGGCTCCGCAAAAGGAACTTCGGGATATCCGTATATGGGAAATTTCCATTGCCACCCTTATTCCTGAGGGAACAGTTGTTGATTCGGGTGATGTAGTTGCAACCCTTGAACAAACAGAAGTTGAAAACGAACTTCGGGATATTGAAGAGGAGATTGAAAAAGAGCAAGGGGATATTGAAAAGGCCCGGATTGACTCTTCCCTGGAATTAAGGGCACAACGTGATAAGATCATCAACCTGAAGTATGCCATGGAGGAAGCTGAAATAACGCTTGAGCAATCAAAATATGAATCTCCCGCGGTAATCCGGCAGGCACAGATTAGTTTAGATAAAGCCCAACGTGAATACAATCAGGCTGTACAGAGTTACGAGCTAAAAGTTGAACAATCGAAAGTAACCATCCGGCAACGATCCATTCAACTGAATAAACGTATTCGTCGTAAAGAAGAAATTCTTGCTGCAAAACAAAAACTTACCATTAGGGCACCAAAATCCGGAATGGTTATATACCGGAAAGAAAGAGACGGAACAAAGAAAAAAGAAGGTAGCAGGATTCAATTATGGAGAGATCCCGTGGTAGCTACATTGCCTGATTTGTCTGAGCTTATCTCAAAAACTTATGTGAATGAAATTGATATCAGCAAGGTGAAAGAAGACCAACATGTTGATATCGGTGTAGATGCATTCCCTGAATTAAGCTTTACCGGAAAAGTGCTTCAGGTGGCAAATATCGGAGAACAATTACCAAAAGCCGATGCAAGAGTGTTTGAGGTTACCATTATTCTGAATGAAACAGATCCCAAGTTGCGACCATCCATGACTACAAGCAATTCCATTGTGACCAATTCATTCGAAAATGTGCTTTATGTGCCGCTGGAAGCCGTTTATAGCAATGACAGCCTTACATATGTTTACAAAAAAAACAACGTTAAACGACTGGTACTGCTTGGCGAAGAAAATGAAAACGAGGTAATCATTGAAAAAGGGTTAAAAGAAGGGGAACGTGTTTACCTCTCAAAACCAGAAAATGGCGAAAATTACGATTATGATAACATGGAACTGGCAGAAGAAATAAAAAACAGGCTGACAAAGGAAACAGATAATACAGCCCTCGAAACGGCAATGCAACAAAAGGATGAAAAAAAAACAAAAAAAGCCGTTAAACAAACCGGGAGTCCAAAATCATTGCAAAATCAGAAAGCTGAAAAATAATGAAACGGTATTTACATGACATTAATATAGCTTTTGAATCTTTGCTGGCAAATAAATTAAAATCATTTTTAACGGCTTTAGGGATAATTTTCGGTGTTGCAGCAGTAATCAGTATGCTGGCCATTGGTAAAGGAGCAAAACAGGAAATACTGGAGCAGATCAAACTGGTAGGAGTCAATAACATTGTAATTTCTCCCGTTGTTGAAACCGATGATGAACAAGAAAATAACAATAACGGAAACGGACAACAACAGAAAAAAAAGTATTCACCCGGATTAACCATAGCTGATTTACAGGCCATAAAAAGTGTTATCCCCACAGTTCATAAAATTAGTCCGGAAATTGCTATGACCTCCTTCGTTGTTCAAAACGGAAAGCGGGAATCAGCAAAAATTTTAGGGGTATCAAAAGAATATTTTGATATTTATAATTTAAATCTCGAACAAGGATTGGTGTTTAATGATTTTCAGGAAGAAAACGGCATTCCGGTTTGCATCATTGGATCAAATCTGCGCGCAAAGTTTTTTAACAAGGAAAATCCCATTGGAAAATACATCAAATTCGGTAACATCTGGCTTAAGGTTATCGGTGTCATTGAAAAAAGTGTGGTTCCCCTAACCGGATTTGAAAACACCGGAATTAATGTATTTAATGATAACATTTACATTCCTGCAAAAACGATGTTGATGCGCATCAGGAACCGCGCGCTAATTACCAGTAAAACATTAATCAACGGTAACAATAACCAAATGAGCACCAATCCTTCCCAGAATAGCAATAACAACTATCACCAGTTGGACAGGATCATTGCACAGGTGAATACATCCGAAAATTTAACCGCCACTGCCGAAATACTTAGCCGGATGCTTTTAAGAAGGCATGAAGATGTGAAAGATTATGAAATAACCATTCCCGAACTATTATTAAAACAAGAACAACGTACCAACGATATTTTCAATATTGTTCTGGGTGCAATCGCCAGTATTTCACTGCTGGTTGGAGGGATCGGGATAATGAACATTATGTTTGCAACTGTAATGGAACGTATCAAAGAAATTGGAACGCGGATGGCCATTGGTGCTAAGAAGAAGGATATTGTGGTACAGTTTTTGGCAGAAGCCATCCTGATTAGTGTTTCCGGAGGACTGATTGGTGTCGTGTTGGGTGTTATTCTTTCAAAATTAATACATCAGTTTGCTGACATCCAAACCATGATATCGCCAGGTGCAGTGCTTATTGCATTTTTTGTTTCAGCATCGGTTGGCGTGATTTTTGGTTACACGCCCGCCAAAAGGGCATCCGAAAAAGATCCTATTGAATCACTTCGTTATGAATAAACAAACCATGAAACCCATTCCATTTATCCTGTTGTTCATTCTATTTTTTACACCATCATTTTGCCAGAAGTATCAGGAAAACCTGACCCTTTCAGAGGTAATAACAATCGCGCGTGAGCAATCTCCACAGGGCATCCTCGCCAAACACCGATTTCGGAACAGTTACTGGGAATACCGAACGTTTGTAGCCCGGTTCAGGCCGTCGTTATCTCTTTCCGGTGAAGTAATAGACTACACCAAATCATTTGAACGTGAGTTTGATAACAATGAAGAAATATTCGTCCCGAAACACCTGAACAATACTCTGATGAACCTGTCCGTCAATCAAAACATCGGTTTAACAGGTGGCAGGATGTTTGTAAATTCCAGTCTCAACCGGTTTGATGTACTGGGCGAAGGTAGTAAAACAGAATATATCACCACACCTGTGCGAATAGGTTACCGGCAACCCATGATCAAATACAACGCGTTGCGATGGGAGCGAAAAATTGAACCCCTGAAATATGAAGAAGCTAAAAAGGAATACATCGAAAGACTTGAAGATGTGAGCATGCGTGCAGTGCAGTATTTCTTTGATCTCATCCTTGCTCAGATCAACCTGGAACTTGCCCGGTTAAACTATTCAAATTCGGACACCCTGTTCAAAATTGCACAAGGTAGATTTAACATTGGCACCATTGCAGAAAATGAACTGCTGCAAATGGAATTAAGTTTCCTGAATGCAGGAATTGAACTTAACCAGGCCAAAGTTAACCTTGAGATGGGAAAATACCGTTTACGATCGTTTTTAGGTTACAACGAAAATGTAGATATTTCACTGTCTATACCAAAAGAAATTCCTGAACTTGAAATTGAAGTTACCAAGGCCATTGCCGAGGCTAAAGCAAACAATCCGGAAATCATCAATCTTGAAAGACAAATCATCGAGGCACGCAGCCGTGTAGCCCAGTCAAAAGCAGAAAAAGGTATCAATGCCGAGATTTTTGCCAGCTACGGACTTACCCAACGCGCACCTGACATTCCCGGTGCATATACCGATCCATTGGATCAACAGGGACTGCAAATCGGGGTGCAATTGCCACTTGTTGACTGGGGCCTGGGCCGTGGACGATATAAAATGGCACAATCGAGCATGGAAGTAGTGCGTACCAACGTGCAACAGGCTCAAATTGACTTTGAACAGGAGATCTTTCTGGTCACCATGCAGTTCAATCTTCAGGATGACCAGGTGCTCGCTGCCGCCAAAGCCGACACAATTGCGAACAGCCGGTATGATGTTACCAAAGCCCGCTTCCTTATAGGTAAAATCGATGTGCTTGATTTAAATGTGGCTCAAACTGAAAAGGACCGGGCCAAAAGAAGCTACGTATCTGCACTGAGACAATACTGGAACTATTTCTATACCATCCGCCAGTATACCCTGTTTGATTTCATTGAAGAGAAACGCCTCCAACAGAATTTTGAGGAAATTATTGAATGATGATTCCTTCAGTTGCAGCGGCAATTATGCCATGGAAATGAATGGGGTTTTCGGCACGCAATCTCCTAAC
>CAZAMT010000119.1:0-11850 GCA_964486145.1 uncultured Bacteroidales bacterium | reverse complement strand
TTTTTTTTCATAAAAAAACAAAAAAATCCCTGTTTTTCAAGTAATAAAGCTTGACTGGAGTAAGAAATACCTTATATTTGTATGAATTAATAAATATAATTGGTAACCCTAAATTTTAAGCAAATGAATAAAGGACAATTAATTGATGCAATTGCAAACGAAGCTGATCTTACAAAAGCGGATGCAAAAAAGGCACTTGATGCAACCATTAACACTGTAGCAGAATCTTTAAAAAGCGGTGATCGTGTAGCCCTCGTTGGTTTTGGTTCGTTCTCAATATCCGAACGTTCTGCACGCACAGGTCGTAACCCGCAAACAGGAAAAGAAATTACAATTCCTGCTAAAAAAGTTGTTAAGTTTAAAGCGGGAAGCGAACTAACCGATTCCGTTCAGTAAGATGGCCAGACAACATGAATTTTTAAAGGGAGCATTTGCTCCTTTTTTTGTTTTTCAGCATCAATGAATATTTTGCAAAACTGATGGATGAAGGTTTGATAGAATATCTCTCAGGTTTTGTTACACCACAAAGAATAAATAACTTTTCACGTGTCCTTAACTTCCGTACCAGATATTTTACCGTTGTGCTCGAAGATATTTATCAGTCACACAATGCCAGCGCGGTGTTGAGATCATGCGATTGTTTTGGTATACAGGATGTGCACATCATTGAAAATCGCAATGAATACAATATCAATCCAGACGTAACATTGGGTTCCAACAAGTGGTTAAACATACACCGCCATAACCAAAAAGAAAACAACACCATTGATACTATTGATGAGTTGCGGAAAAACAATTACAGGATAATTGCAACTTCACCACACGAAAAAAAGGAGATTGAAATTGAAAATTTTGATCTGACCAGAGGGAAGGCTGCATTTATTTTTGGTAGTGAATTGAAGGGAATATCCGATGCTGTGAAAGATGAAGCGGATGAGTTCCTGAAAATACCGATGTATGGATTTACAGAAAGCTTTAATATTTCCGTCTCAGCAGCCATTGTTCTTCATGATTTGGTAACCAAATTGCATCGGTCTGAGGTTTTATGGCAATTAACCGATACTGAAAAGCAGGAGATTATTTTCAACTGGTTGAAAAAAACAATAAAACATTCTGAATTATTGGAAAACGAATATTATCAAACAATCAATCATCGAAAAAAGTAACTTTTAGAACTTCCGTTTTCGTATATGAACTAATACATAACGAATTTTAAATCAATTTAAAATTCAATCATGCAGATAACGATTAAATAATTTACTTTGTGGATTTTAGGTGTTGATAAAGTGATTTTTTTTTAGGAACTTATTTATTCGGTGAAGAAAAAATTTTTATTATATTTGATATAAATTAGCATTTTATTGACAAATATCGTTTATTTAATGATGAAAAAATAAATACATATGAATTGTCCTCCGTCTTCAAAGTGTTATGAAAATAACTGTAACGGAGAATATCATATGAACAATGAAATTAAAATTTTAAGCATATGAATTGTATAATAATAGATGATGATCCTTTATCACGAAAAATAGTTGAGGAATTTGTTGAAAGGACAGATAACCTGACTTTAATCTATTCCTACGAAAATGCAGTAGACGCCATTAACGCATTTAAAAATGAACCTGATATCGACTTGATTTTCCTTGATATTGAAATGCCGGAAATGAGCGGACTTGATTTTATGGATTCACTAAAGAATCCTCCACAAATCATCATTATTTCATCGAAAGATAAATACGCCCTCAATGCATTTGATTATGATGTAACAGATTATTTGTTAAAACCAATTGCATACAGTAGGTTTTATAAAGCTGTGGATAAAGCTCAGGATCGGTTTACAAAAAATAAAATTGATACCAAAGGAGATGAAATATTCATTAAGAAAAATTCATCACTTGTTCGTTTAAAATATGACAACATACTATGGGTTGAAGCACTTGAAAATTATGTGATTTTCAATACGTTCAGTGATAAATATACCATTCATTTTACAATGAAAGCCATTGAACAGAAACTGCCTACCCATAAATTTACGCGTGTTCATCGCTCTTATATTGTAAACACCAGCAGCATCAATGTCATTGAAGATAATTCAGTGATAATAAAGACAAAAGACGGCGTAAAAACCATTCCAATTGGGAAATCATATAAGGATAAACTGATGGGAGATATCAATTTAATTGCGAAATAAAGCACTTGTAATGTATCAAAAATGAAAGTTGCCCAAACCGGCAGCTTTTTTTTTGTCAGTTTGGTTTTATTTTTGAACATGTTTTCAATTTAAAAAGATGAATTACAGTTATATATTTTCGTTTGTTTTCATGATTTTGCTATCAATGAATGTTTATACGCAGGATACACAGCCTGTAAACCCATTCCTGGATTTTGAAATGGTAGTGCAAAAAATGTTTTACCGCATGATTAATACAAAGGAAGATGAAATCAAAGAAAAAATAAACGATACCATCCGGAATCATTTTATTGATTTTTTAGATAACACGGGTTCGTTTGAACATGATTTTGACTCACTTAATTCCATTGGCGCGGTTAAATCGGAGGATAAAAAACTGAAAATTTATACATGGAATTTGCCATATTCCGATGGGAGTCATGGTTTTTATGGCTTTATTCAATTAAGACCCGATGATAAAGAACCGCCGGTTAATGTGGAACTTCAACACAATCCGAAAAAAATTCCAAATTTTGAAAATGCCATTATTACAGCATCCGATTGGTATGGAGCGCTCTATTATGACATTATCAGCACAAAACACAAAGGTGAAACTTATTATACCCTGCTTGCTTATGATCCTCATGATATTTTTACCAACCGTAAAATAATAGATATTCTGAACGTTCGTAACGGAAATATGGTATCCTTTGGCAAAGCTATATTTCAGATGCAGAATAAATCCCTTTATCGGGTTGTATTTGAGTATTCAGCGCGCGTTGGAATGATGTTGCGCTTTAATGAACCGATGGATATGATTGTATACGATCATTTGTCACCTTCATCACCTGCATACGAGGGTAGATATCAGTATTACGGACCCGATTTCTCTTATGATGGATTTGAATTTGACGATGGATTCTGGATTCATCAGGAAGATATTCAGATTGAATATTAAGCATTGAAGATTTTTGGATGACTATTTGTCAGTGTATTTTGGTTGGCACATGGTTTGATTTTGTTGGGCAAAATTTGTTGTCTAACCAAAAATTTGACTGAAATGCAAACAGGAAAAATTGGCGTATCTACAGAGAATATCTTTCCAATAATTAAGAAATTTCTTTATTCAGATCATGAAATCTTTTTACGTGAGATAGTTTCAAATGCTGTAGATGCTACCCAAAAATTAAAAACTCTGGCAAATGTCGGAGATTACAGTGGAGATATTACCAACGCTAAAATATATGTTTCTGTTGATAAGAAGAACAAAACAATAACCGTATCTGATCGCGGTATTGGAATGGATGCCGATGAGGTAAATCAGTATCTGAATGAAATAGCGCTGTCCAGTGCAACCGATTTTCTTGAAAAATACAAGGATAAAGCCAACCAGATCATCGGTCATTTCGGATTAGGATTTTATTCCTCTTTTATGGTATCAAAAAAAGTGGAAGTGCTTACCAAATCTTATAAAGAAGGTGCACAGGCTGTGAAATGGGAATGTGATGGTTCTCCGGAATACAATATTTCTGATATTGAAAAACCCGAAGTGGGAACCGATGTGGTAATGCACTTGGATGAAGATTCCAAAGACTTTGCTGATGAAGCGAAAGCGGAAGAAATATTAAAAAAATATTGCAAATTCCTGCCGGTTGAAATTGTTTTTGGAAAAGAAAAAGAATGGAAAGACGGAAAGGAAGTTGAAACGGACAAAGATAAAATTGTAAATAACCCGGAACCTGCATGGACAAAAAAGCCAACCGAATTAAAAGACGAAGACTATAACAGTTTTTACAAAGAACTATATCCATTTAGTGAAGACCCATTATTTAATATCCACCTGAATGTTGATTATCCGTTTAATTTGACCGGGATTCTTTATTTTCCGAAGATCAAAAGCAACATTGAAATACAGAAAAACAAAATTCAGTTGTATTGTAACCAGGTATTTGTAACTGATTCTGTTGAAGGGATTGTACCCGAGTTTCTTACTCTGCTTCATGGTGTCATTGATTCTCCTGACATACCGTTGAATGTATCACGTAGCTATTTGCAAAGCGATCAGAATGTGAAGAAAATTTCAAGTCACATTACAAAAAAAGTAGCGGATCGTTTAGGCGAAATTTTTAAAAGTGATAGGGAACAGTTCGAGAAAAAATGGGATGACCTGAAGCTTTTCATCGAATATGGAATAATATCGGAAGAAAAATTTTATGACAGAGCCAAATCATTTGCTCTGCTCAAAAATACAGATGGCAGGTATTTCACTTTCGAGGAATATGAAAACATCATCAAAGAAAATCAGAAGGACAAAGACAAAAACCTGGTTTACCTTTATGCCACCGATAAGGAGGCCCAGTATAGTTTTGTGGAAGCAGCAAAATCAAAAGGATACGATGTACTTGAAATGGAGGGTCAGTTAGATACCCATTTCATTAATCATCTTGAATCAAAATTCAAAGACAGCCGTTTCGTGCGCGTGGACTCCGATGTTGTGGATAAACTAATCCCAAAAGAAGAGAAAAAGGAATCGAAACTGAATGAAGATCAAAAGCAAAATCTTACATCTGTTTTTAATGCGCAGTTGCCGGGTCAAACCAATTTTATGGTCACCTTCGAAAATATGGGGGAAAATGACCAACCGGTGATCATTACCCAGTCCGAATTCATGCGACGTATGAAAGATATGTCTCAAATTAGCGGTGGAATGGGCTTCTATGGCGATATGCCCGAGAGTTACAATGTGGTTGTCAACTCCAATCATCCGCTGGTTGTAAAAATTAATGAAGACACTGAAAAATCAGTAGGAGAAGAGGTTAAAAAGATCAAGGATAAAGTGAAACCCATTGAGGACAGTAAAAACGAGCTGGAAAAAGCCAATGAAAAGAAAAAAGAAGAGGAAATTAAGCAGGAGGAAAAAGATCGAATAGCCGATTTGGAGAAAAAAATTACCGAGTTGAATCAGAAACGCGAAAAAGTTGTTGCTGATTATGCCAAAGACAACAAACAAGTGAAACAGTTAATCGATCTCGCTTTGCTTTCAAACAACATGCTCAAAGGTGAAGAATTGACGAAGTTTGTAAAACGGAGCATCGATTTATTGTAGGCAGGGGTTTTAAATTTAACCTGCTCGTTATAAAAAAACCATGGTTCGTACGGACATGGTTTTTTTCTTTATTTATATTTATATATCTGCAATTAAATTTCCAACAGTCGCATGGTATTTGGATTTTCATTTTCATCCATAGGCATGCTTGAGAGGAATAAAATTCGATCCAAAGGCTCAACCAACTTGTGTTGTGTCAGAAATGAGCTGACGTGCGCGATAAATTCTTCCATGTTAGTGAAATATTCACAATAAAATGCACGGACACCCCATATCAGCGAACATTGCCTGAGTAATTTTTTATTGGATGTAAAAACAAAGATGGAAGAATCCGGGCGAAATCTGGACAAATTGAATGAAGTCAGGCCTGTTGAAGTATACACAACCATGGCTTTTGCTCTTGTGGTTTTAACCACTTCTGATGAGTTGCTGCAAAGTACATCGGAGACGAATGATTTGGAATCCGGATCAATTATAATTTTATGAGGAATTTCGTATCCCTTTCCTTCGGTGGCATCAATTACACGTTGCATATTGATAATAGTTTCTACGGGGTATCTGCCAATCGCTGTTTCCCCACTAAGCATTACGGCATCGGCACCATCAAGCACAGCGTTGGCAACATCATTGGCTTCGGCGCGGGTCGGTCTGAAATTTTCCATCATGCTTTCCATCATCTGAGTGGCAATGATTACCGGTTTTGCAGCCTGTAAACATTTTCCTACTATTTGCTTTTGTATGATGGGAACCCCGTCAAAATCTACTTCAACGCCCAGATCGCCTCGTGCTACCATGACAGCATCTGCTTTTTCAACGATTTTATCAATGTTTGTAACAGCTTCCGGTTTTTCAATTTTAGCAATTATTTTCATGTTACTTCCCCTGCTTTCAATAATTTTCCGCAATTGATCCACATCAATTGCATCACGGACAAACGAAAGGGCAATCCAATCGAAATCATTTTCAATGGCAAACAAAGCATCATCCTTATCTTTTGCGGTAAATCCCGGTATTGAAATTTTCGTATCCGGAAGATTGACTCCTTTTCTCGATAGAATTTTTCCTCCAAAAACCACCTTTGTCGTTACTTTTTCCTTTTTATCGGTGTATTTAACAACAAGCTTAATTTTGCCATCATCAAGCAATATCGTATCTTCCGGCTCAACATCTACAGGAAAATGTGCATAGTCGATGGGTATCGTATTTTTATTCCTTTGCTCTGCCTTATTTGTGATATAGATTACATCTCCGGCCGTAACCCGGAGACCTTCGTCCTGTATCATTCCTAATCTGATTTTCGGCCCTTGTAAGTCACCCAGAATACTCACATGGGATTTCAATTCACTGTTGAGCTGCTTGATATTATCGCAAGATCCTTTATGTTCCTTGTGATTTCCATGAGAAAAATTGATTCTGCAAAGATCAATTCCTTCCAGAAACATCTTTCGGAGGGTCTCTAAATCCCTACTGGCAGGACCAAGGGTTGCAATTATTTTGGTTTGAGAACGTTCGTGGCGGTTTTGAGGATTTAATTTATTCATTCTCATTCTCGTTTTCATTCTCATTCTCGTTCACCTTTTTTACAGGAACAATCAGAAATCCGATAAGGATAGACAGCGATGCTCCAAGAAACAGTCCCTGCAAAAATTCTATGAGTTCAAACGTGCGTCCAAACTTTTCAAACAAAAACAATACGATGGCGCCGATAAGAAATAACAATAACAGAATGATTCTAGCTTTTTGGTTAAGGTAAAACATGGCGAAGTTTAATTAATTACTAAATCATAACATTTTCTGAGCTTCCCGGTTGAAAAAGGCTCGATAAAATTTATCTTTGAAACAAAAAACAAAATAAAATTAAGCATAAATTTTTCTTGAATGGCTGCTCATAAAAAAAAAATATGGATTTGGGGAGTAGTTTCCTTTGTTCTCCTTATCCCTGCTCTGTTTTTAAACCTGGGCGATAATGGATTTATTGAAGATGAGGGAACCCGGGGTGTTGTTGCTATGGAAATGATTTACCAGAATGATTTCATTACACCCACCATTAGTGGTGAGTACTATTATAACAAACCACCTGGATATAACTGGCTCATCGCAGTGAGTTTTATGTTGTTTGGTAATTTCTCGACTTTTGCATTGCGCTTTCCAATGGCAATTTCGGTAATATTATATGGGCTGAGTGTTTTTTTATTGATGCGAAAGCGGTTAGGGAATTATTTTGCACTTGTTCTGGCACTTGCAACCGTTACTTGTGGCAGAATATTTTTTTATGATAGCCTTCATGGATTGATAGACATCACCATGGGCTGGTTAACTTTTGTCATGTTTATTCTGATTTTTCAGCTTCATGAAAAAGGCAGATTCTATCTGCTTTTCATCATTGCTTATGCCATTTCAGCATATACTTTTTTAATGAAAGGACTACCATCGATCGCCTTCCTGGGGATTTCGCTGTTAACCTTGTTTATTTACAAAAAAGATTTTAAACGGTTATTCACTTTGCCCCATTTAACAGGCATATTATTATTTTTCGTTGTTGTGGGCGGTTATTATTATTCGTACAGTATTAAAAATAATAACTCACTTGTTACGCTTTTCAAGATTTTATTTGTTGAAGCAAATAAGAAATCCGTTGGAGGAAACAATATTGTTGATACCATCACCCATTTGTTTGTTTTCCCATTTCAGTATTTTGTGGATTTTCTCCCGTTTACCGTTTTTATATTATTCTTTTTTAAGAAGAAAAACATCCAATTAGTGTGGAAAAATCAATTTACCAGGTATCTCGTTCTTATTTTCTTTTTTAATATTTTGATATTTTGGATTTCACCGGTGGTATTTGCCAGGTATTTACTCATGTTTGTACCTATTGCTTACGGGGTTTTGATGTATCCATACATGAACAATGCGGAAGAGAACAAAAGGGCAGTTTCCATTGTACATGGAGTTTTTGCAGGAGCCATTGCATTATTAGTCATTGTGCCTTTAATTATGGCGTTGGTACCGCCTTCAAAGGTAATCGACCAAAAATGGCTGAAAGCAATTCTATCAATGGTGGCACTTCTAATTATTTTTATGTTGTACCTGCGTGCCCGAAAAAGTGTCATATTGTATTTTATCCTGTCGCTCATAGTTGTCCGTATAACATTTAATTTGTTTATCGTTCCCATACGCACCTACGACAGTTGGCATTTTAAAACACTTGCATCTGCCAGTCGGATAGGAAAAGAATATAAAGACAGGGAGCTATGTATTTACGATGAACCTTCCATTTATCATGAACCTGACAAATTGGTGCAGGACAAAGCTTTGTATTTTCTTTCGAGAGAACGAGGGGAAATTGTACCTTTGTGTACAGAATTTCAATCGGGCAAGTTGTACATTGTAGCAAATGCAGATTATAATCCCGATGAGCATATTATTTTGGATAACCTGTTTACCTATAGAAAATTACCACTTTATTTGGTGAAAGTTAAAAAATAACGAATGAATTTTAATAAAAAAATATCGGTAGTGGTGCCCGTTTACAATGAACAGGAAAATTTACCCGAATTAAACCGACAACTCACGGCGTCTTTAAGTTTCCTTCATGATGCTGCTGAGATTATTTATGTGGATGATGGCAGTAACGATCATACCTGGAATGAAATTAACAAAACGTGTATTGCCGATCAAAGATGTAAAGGCATTCGTTTCTCGAATAATTACGGACAAAGCTCGGCCATTTCGGCAGGTATTGCAATGGCCAGGGGAAGGTATATTGCAACTATTGACGGAGATTTACAAAACGATCCCTATGATATTCCAATATTGCTGGAGTTAGCCGAAAAGCAGGATTGGGATGTGGTTGCCGGAGAGCGGATTACAAGAAAAGACAATGTTTTTTCACGTAAGTTGCCCAGCAGGATTGCCAATTTCATCATTCGGACAACAACCGGGGTTAAACTCAAGGATTACGGATGTACCCTGCGTGTATTTAAAAGCGATATTGCAAAGAATTTAGGCCTCTATGGGGAATTACACCGGTTTATTCCTGTTCTCGCAGTGCTCCAGGGGGCATCTTCCATTCAAATACCTGTGAATCATAAACCCCGCCAGTTTGGAAAATCCAAATACGGAATAAACCGTACCTTTAAAGTTATGAGCGATTTGATTCTCATGCTTTTCTTTCAAAAATACATGCAACGGCCCATGCATATCTTCGGAACAACAGGATTGTTTGTTCTGTTGTCAGGTATTATTATCAACGTTTATCTTGCTGTACTTAAAATTATTATGGGCCAGGATATCTGGGGAAAGCCGCTCCTGATTCTGGGTGCTATTCTTGTAATTGGGGGGATTCAATTGATTACCGTGGGAATACTTGCAGAAATCCTGATGAGAACGTATTACGAATCGCAAAAAAAACAACCTTACCGCATAAAAGAAATCCTGAATGAGGAAGAAAAGCAGCCTGAAATACATCAAACTACTCGTTAAAATTCTGATTACAGGTTTTGCATTATGGTATGTCTTCCGTAAAATTGATGTATCCGAACTTGTGTTTACCGTTGCCCGAGCCAATCCGATTTGGTTATTTGTAGCATTTGTCATGTTTGCACTGTCAAAACTGGTCTCCGCTTTTAGACTGAATACCTATTTTCATCAGATTGAAATCCCGTTATCAAAAAGGTACAATATCCGTTTATATTTACTCGGTATGTATTATAATTTGTTTTTGCCTGGTGGGATTGGCGGTGATGGATACAAAGTATACCTTTTAAACAAATCCTATCCGGTACCGGCAAAAAAAATATTCTGGGCTGTACTGCTTGACCGGGTCATCGGTGTGCTGGCATTGTTTTGCATGGCCGTGCTGTTATCGCTGTTTATTCCGTATCCTCAGAAATACAAATATATTGTCTGGCTGCTGATTCCGGTTTCAATCCTGGTTACATACTTTATTTACAGTAAATTCTTTGGTTACTTTCAAAAGATTTTTTTCAAAACAAACATCCAGTCGTTTTGGGTACAACTGTTGCAATTGTTGTGTGCGATTTTTATTTTACTGGCTTTGCACGTGGAGTTTCATTACCTTGAATATTTGTTTGTGTTTTTAATTTCTTCGATTGTAGCCGTGTTGCCGATAACCATTGGAGGTTTGGGGGCAAGAGAGGTAACTTTCCTGTTTGGTGCGCAATACCTGATGCTGGAAGAAAGCAGCGCCATTGCCCTGAGTACATTATTTTACATTATAACCGCATTGCTTTCACTTACGGGAATTTATTACAGCATCTGGCCGCAAAGGATGAGGGAGTAGAGAGTGATAAGAGGACCGATTCAACAGACAAGATACAGGTTCGACCGGGTATATACTTTAGATATCAACATTCATTTTACTGGTTGATAGGTTTCCGCGAGATGTGGTATCAAACAATGTTCATCTCTCAAATGTCTTCCTGCTTAAAATAATCCCTGAGTATTTTTATGGTTTCCTTGCGCTTGTCAAGCATCATAAAATGACCGGCCTGTGCAATGTTAATTACACGTGCATTGCGGAATAAATTCAGGTGGTAATGTTGCTGAAATTCCTGTCCAAAAAGCTGGTTGCAGTCACCCGTAACAAACAACACGGTATTTTTGTATTCTTTCAGTCCATTTATTTCCTCGAAAACAAGGTTTCCCTGTGCATCAAACAGATTGCCTATCAGGTTACCCGATGCCATGGCACCGTATCGCCAGTTGGTAAATTCCAGTGTATCTTCATGATGACATATTGCCTTGTACAACGGATGATATGGTTGCTGAAACGAAAGCATTAGTTTTTCCATAAAAAAATCCGGAGAGGCTTGTTTATCAGGTTTCTTTACATGTAGCGATTCAAACCAGCTTATTGTAAAGGTCGCCAGGGTCTTAAAGCTGAATTGCGGCCTAAGAAAATTTACATTTTCAAAATATTGTTTGGCTGCGTCACCGGTTAGAAATTCCGGTTCAAGTAATGCCAGTTTTTCAACTTTTCCCGGATGCCGGGCCACATAATGTGAAGCAAGTAATCCACCCCATGAATGGCCTGTCAGATACACTTTTTCTTCCGGTGAATAGTATTCAATAATTGATTGCAGATCTTCAACTGCCTGGTCTGTGGTTAACGCATCCGGATGCACCCGGGGTGACAGCCCGCTACCCCGCTGGTCATAAAAAACTACTCGGTATTCATTAGCCAGCGCCCTTAACGACAGCATGTATCTGAAATCATATCCCGGCCCTCCGTGAAGAACGATGACCTCCGGTTTACCCGAATCGCCAAACGTTTGTGTATGAAAAAAATATCCATCTATTTCAGTGCCTGTTGCTTCTTCATGTTGCTCAACGGTAGGCATAACCTCATGATCACCTTTTGTGGTAAAATACATGGTGATGAAAAACAGCAGGAACGCCAGCATGAAGCCTACAAAAACTTTTAACAATCGCCGAAGGAATATCATATCTTACATTTATTTCTGCAATAATAGCTATTCTTGTTGTTGAAGGCAACAAGAATTACAAAATGAGTGTTCCGATCAAGATTAAAAAGCACGTAAGCCCTGTT
>CAZAMT010000118.1:0-11939 GCA_964486145.1 uncultured Bacteroidales bacterium | reverse complement strand
ACCCAAGAAATAATCACAGAACCACCAATGTAAGCAAACGCCTCAACCATGGCTGCACCAATATTGGGTTTGTCCTGGTTCACGATTTCATCGGTGAGTTTTTCTCCAGGCAGTAGAACTTTATCAGTAAGGAAACGAACGACAGGTAACAAAGCAAATCCGATCATGACATCTACAACGAGTGTATAAAAATTGACATCCCAGGCAATAAAATCACCGCCCACTCCCATTCGGATAATGTTTGCCATGGCAATCATTGCTCCGGCAAAACCAATGCCTGCAGCAGTGTTATCTTTCTCAATATGATCATGCACATTATAAGGAACAATGGCATCATAAAACAGTGTTGTCAGCAACAAGATGGCCTGGCCAACAGCCCAGAAGGATATGGCTGTGATAACACCTGACAGCAAATAACCATACATCATATTTTCAAAAAAGTTTTTTCCTTCCCCTGTCACCGCACCCAGAATGATCAACCCGGAAGCTATGTAATTGGCAGCTTCTACAACCCCGGTTCCGGGATTTCGGTCGATGATGATCTCTTTTTCTACGTTAAATTTTCGCAAAATCACATGGTCGTTCACTTTTGATGCCAGGTTAAGCAAAAGGATTGATAACAATCCATAGACAGCAATGATTATCAAATCGTCAATAAGCCCGTAAGATGGTCCGATCATAGCACTTCCGATAGCAAATAACAACCCGGTGAAATACCCGATGGTTGAAATTGAAAATGCAAGGTTGTCTTTTTTTACAAGTTCATCCTTCATGTTGATGTTGGGATGAAACAGGCCATAAAATACTTTCCCGATATAAAACAACAGGAAAGCGATGGCAATATAATAAATGGCATCAAGTACTAAAGCTAAATTCGGATTGTCAATAAATGTTTCCATGAATATGTTGGTTTGTAATTATAAACAAAGATGTTATTTTCCTCCAAAACCGCCACCGCGCGACCGGTAACCGGACGATCCGGAGTATCTTGAGCTACTCCTGCTAACACGATTTGAACCGGATGATCTGCTGGCTCGACTTGAACTTTGCGATACACGGCTCCTCACCCTTTCTTTGAAGGACTGAGGCTTGCTTCCCCAGGAGGTCTGGCTTCCTTTACCGGTTTGTGTATAACTGCGGGTGCCATAGTAACCTCCCGCTCCGTAGTATGGTCCGGACCTGCCACGATAACGACTATCGTATTCATTCCATGATCTATACATCGCGGGGCGACTCATCATGTTAAAAACAGTAGATAACATAGCATATTTCCCGTAGAATTCCCAAAATGAACCCCCATCGCGCTGCACCCAATTGCCATATTGAGGGTTTCCAACATATTGCGAATATCCGGCAGGTGCAACTTCTTTCTGGACAACACCATCCTCTTTCGATGCAATTTCCATTCCCAGATCATTTTCATGTTTTTGAAAAAAGGTTGGTGAAACCTCAAGCCAATTGGTTATTTCTTCCTCAAATGTAGAATCTGGTTTCTCAACAAGTACCTGGTATTTATGCACATAATCACCATTGGCATAATCCATATCGTAAAGCAAAATCGTATAATCAGGATATTCCCTTAATTGTTTGATGACCTTTTCAAGGCCCTCCTGGGTGTATTCATATGTTGATTCAGGTGTGTTTTTACTGTCGCAGGTACCTATGAGCACCGGAACTGCGATGAAGAAAACCACCACTGCAATGGCTATATTGCCAAAAGAACTGTTATTCATAATGATGTGTTTTTAGTTTTTGTTCCCTGGTAAAACATTTGTAATTTCAAATTCCCGGATAATGGTTCCAAAAGATGCCTCAAACTCCTTTTCCTCCCATTGTTCAATGCTCAGCACATGCTTCTCATTCTCATCATAATACTGCCAATTGATAAACTCAATCCAATCTGTTCCAGCATCCTCATCCTTATAATATCCGGGGGATTCATTCTCTCTCTTGAAAACCATACCATTGTAATGAATCTCGCCCGGGGGCATTTGGTTTTTGATGATTTCGCCAGCTACATCACCTTCAAGACGACCAACTTTCACTTTTTCATACAACACCACCTCTACCTCGTCATCTTCTTCCACACTCATAAAAAAAGTGTCCTTCCCATCGGTAATTTTGTACTCCTTCGAGAAAAAATTATCACCCCAGTCATATGTGCTTTCACCAATAACTTCCCACTGGCGCAAATCATATTCGAAAATAAACCCTTTCCGGAGGTCTTTTACCGTTATGTTCAGTGGGTCATAATCGGATTCTTTCTTTTTTTTGAAAAATCCAAATACCATCTAACTATTTAACTTTAATTTGGCTTTCAATGCTTCCAGCTCAGCGCTGCTCGCTGATTCCGATGGTGTGCTCAGCACCTGGTCGATTTCATCATCCAGGCTTTTGTTGCTGTCAGCCATTTCACCATAGGCCTCGGCAAGTGCTTCATCCTGGGCCACTTTATCTTTCATTTTTTCCAGCATCGAAATCGTACCTCCGCTTTCAACATTCGACATCGATTTATTCAGTTTCTTGGTTGCCTGACTTACCCTCGCGCGGGCTTTCAGCATTTTAAGCTCATTTTCGTATTTTGAGATGCTCGATTTGAGTTTACCCACGTTGTTGTTCAACTGACCAATTTGGCCTTCCAATTGTTGATAATTTGCTTTTGACGTAGCTGCTGCCTGCAGGCTTTCCGTTTTTTTGTTTAATGCTTCCCCGGCAAGCCTGTCCGCCTCTTCAGCAGAAATATCTCCGGATTGTACTTTTTTTAAAAGCAAAACAGCTTTGTTTTCATATGTTTTGGCCCGCGATTCATGCTCATTCGTTTCTTTTTTGGCACGAATGGCAACTGCTTTTACTTCAGCCAGTGCCTGAAGACTTTTATCCAGGTCTTTTTTCAAATCGCGAATACCCTGCTCAGTCATTTTTATTGGGTCTTCGAGTTTATCAACCAGGTTGTGGGCTTCTGCTTCACTCACCCTGAAAAGTCGTTTAAATACTCCCATGATCTATTATTTTATTTTGATAATTTTATTAATCGATCTCCAAATTCTGCCAGTAAAATTTCCAGAGAATTGAGCGTTCCTTCAAGTTCGTTTTGATCCAGGTTCTCAAGTTGTAAGGTGTCTCTGAAAATCAACATATTTTCATCCGTCAATGCAAATGCACCATGTATGATATCCCGGTTTTTTGCAAGTAATTCCTTATACAAATCCACTGATTCAGATTTAATTTTAAACATCGGGTACTCAATTATCAATATTGGATCTTCACAATCAATGATAAGATTTGAAATTCCGACTTCTTCGTTGCTTACCACAATTAATTCTTCACCGGGGTCTTCATTGAGAATGTCGTAATCCAACTCAATGAGATAATTTTTTACAGTTGAAAATATGCTCATGATTTTTTGGTTTTTAATTGATTTTTCAGCTAACGAAAATACGGTAAAATTGAACGTAAATCAACGATTATTTACGAAAAAAGTAAATCCCAATCAGGCAGGGGTTTGTGATTCCTCTGCAAGAATATTTAGTAACATGAAACGAAATTTACTTCTTCTCAAAAACCAAATATTCCCATGGTTCAAGGTTGATGGTGTCATTGCTCGAATCGAATATTTTAATCAGCCGGGAAAAAGTTTCGATGTAATTACCGTATAATTTCTTCTCCTTAACCTTTATAACTCGCTCTTTATCTGAAAGATTAAGTACCACGAAAGCTAAATCACCTTGTGATTCACGGTAAAATGCATATACATCTTCATCATGGGCTGTGTTTACCCTGACTATCCCGCCACCGGCCTCACCATTCCATAAGGCTTTGTTACGGTGTTTCAGGTCGATCAGCAATGTATAAAAAGGTATAAAATCCGATGTATCCACCCAGTTGATTGAATCCTTCTCAAAAAATTTGAGCCGCTTGTTTAAACCCACTTCCTGCCCATTGTATATTAGCAGCATGTCGGGCACTGTTCCGGCCAGGACTGCAAATGTTTTTGCCCCATCTCCAAGTCTTTCAGTTACCGGTCCGTTAACGGAGTTTTCAGTGTGATTGGATGTAAACTGCATGATGTAAGCATCAGGAAGAAACGCGGAATCAACGTATTCAATATATTTATCGATATCAAGTGCTGTTTGATTGCCCCTAACTATTTCATTCATTAAATGATAAAACTTTAAGCCATAGGTCATATCAAATGCTTCGTCGTGCAATTCCGGTTGATCGGATTCAGCAACCAGGAAAATCTCTTTGTCGAACGCCAGTTCAAGTTCATCCCGGAGCTGGTTCCAGAAATCAACAGGCACCATGTGAGCAGCATCGCAGTGAAATCCGTCAATATTGGTTTCATTGATCCAGAATTTCATGGCATCAATCATGTACATTCGCAAATCTTCGTTTTCAAAATCAAACTGCACAACATCTTTCCGGTCATGAGGTGAAATAAAATTACCCGACGCATCCTTCTTATACCATTCCGGATGCTCCTCTGTCAATTGATTATCCCGTGAACTGTGGGCCGGAACCCAATCAATAATCACATGCATTCCGGCGCTGTGTATTGAATCTACGAGCGTTTTAAACGCATCCATTGAACCAAAATCCGGGTTAACTTTTCTGTAATCTTTTACTGAGTAATAACTTCCCGTCTTTCCTTTTTTGTTTTTTTCACCAATGGGTTGAATGGGCATGAACCATAAAATATCAATTCCCAGCTCATACAATCGCAAAAGATGGCGATGAACCCCGTTAAACGTCCCTGAAGAGGTGAATTGGCGTACATTCAATTCATAAATAACGGCATTCCGACTCCACGAAGGATGCTCAACCGCTCCCTTTGTATCAACAGTATCGGAGCGTTCTTGCGAATCAAAAGGTTGATTTACACATGAAAATGACAGTGCAAAAATGATTATGGAAATCAGAAGACAGGGGGCAATTTTTTTCATGATATCACAATTTTTAGTTTTATATTTATGCCCTTTCGGGGTCTTTTGCTATTGTTTCCTGACAGTCCAGAAAGGACCACCGGATGGTATAAATTTCAATATGAGGACCACCAACATTTTCTTTTATGCGGTTAATGATATCCGATGCCGTCAGGATGTTAGAAATGTTACGCAAATATTTCTCATCTATGAAATTTATGTCTCTTTTTGGTCTGTCTGAGAAAGATCCAAAGATCAATCCGAGTACTATGGTTAGAGTTGTTTTCATCTTCTCCTGTGATTATATAAAAACAACAAATCAAGAGTTTGTTCAAATATAGTTGGTACCCACTCCAACACATTGTTACAGAAACCTAATTATAAGCCAATGATAGTTTTAAAACAGCAGCATTGTTAGAGAATGAATCATCCAATGGAATTAACTATCTTTTACCATTCTTTAAACCTTTTGTAAAGGCGTATTTCGTTTTCTTCACCTTTCATCATGAACTTTACTAAGGTAAATGGAATGTCATCAAGATCCTGGATCATCAATCCGTCAATGCAGTTGTTAAATTTCGGATCCACATTGAATGCAACGATTTTTGCATTTTGCTGAAGGTATTTCTTAAGAAGTACAGGCATGCGGTAGTTAGGTTCAACATCATGGATGAATTTGTCGAGCCTGTTAATATCCTTTTTTGCTATTTTAAGTACAATATTTTTGTCAAGCTCCCTGTCAAGCTTTACTTTGTACGGCTTCCGGGCTTCAAAATAAGGCGCCAGCTTCAGAGAATAAAAATTGGTTTTAATAAATTCAATAATAAGCTCTTTCGAAAATTTTGAATAATGATTGCTTATACTCACAGGGCCAAGCAGGTACCGGTAATGTTCATGTTTTATTAAATATTGCAGAATACCCTTCCAAAGAAGATATAACGACATAGGTTTTGTTTGATAATCCCTGATAACAAAAGATCGACCCAGTTCAATACTTTGGGTAAGGATATTTTCAGCCCCTGGATACATTTTGAACAAACTTCGAATGTAAAACCCTTTAAGCCCAAACTGTTCATAGATTTCATCTCCCCTGCCCAGCCGGTAAGCCCCGATGATCCGTCGTTCCGTGTTGTGCCAGATAAACATCTGATCATAAAACAGATCGTATTCATCCATGTCCATTGTTTTATTTGTGCCTTCACCAACTTCGCGATATGTAATCTCCCGCAACCTCGCGATTTCGCGCATGATGTGAGGTATGTCTGCATGGCCGGCGCAAAACACTTCGTAATCTCCGCTTGACAACAATTGTTTTCCTGTATTTTTCAAATTGTCAATTTCCAGTAATATTGTATACAGTGGCCCCGGTGCAATAATATCCGAAGGTTCTTTACGAAATACAACTTGTTTAAATAACTGTTTCTTCACTTCAACAGAACTCCCCAGCGCGTACGTTTTTAGTCGTAAATACCTTCCGAATTGCTCATGATCCTGAAATTCTTTTTGTTCACCGGGCATCATGGGATTACCAATGCGGATTTTAATCTCCTGTCGTTTTTTGTTGAACAATTCAGATGGCAGCTTCATGGTGCGCAAATAAGGATGAATCCGCGCCAACATCTGGAACATGTGACTGTTTTGTCCTCTAAAAAATATGGGGATAACAGGTACCTGTGCTTTCTCGATAAACCTAATTGCCGGCAATTGCCACTTCCGATCGGTTACCTTATGAATATCCTTGTCAAAAGCCGATACTTCCCCCGCAGGAAAAATACCGATGCAACCGCCCTGTTGCAGATAGCATATTGATTCTTTTATGCTGGTATAATTTGAAACCATCGCTTTATGGGTTTCAAACGGATTAACGGGAAGTATAAAGTCTTTGATTGGTTCAATGCGGCGAAGAAGGAAATTTGCCATTATTTTAAAATCAGGGCGCTTCTGCAAAAGAAGATCAAGCAAGATTAATCCTTCAATACCACCAAAAGGATGATTAGATATGGTAAGAAAAGGCCCCTTTTCGGGAACCTTTCGCAATTCTTCCTCTATATAGTCGTACTTTACCTGTAATTGCTGTAATACCGCCAGAATAAAACCGGTTGAGGTTTTAGATTGGTTTTTGGAATAAAACCGGTTTATTTTATTGAATCGGAAAAGTTGTAAAGCAAGCTTTGCAGCAAATTCACTGCCAACCCTGTTCCAGTTGGCTGCTTTTACAAGATCCTCAGCATTAATTAGTTTCGTGCTCATCTATTCATGCCTAAAACATACAGGTATCAAAGATAATACATGAATTTAAATTGATTTTTACCGGAAAGTTAAATCTTATAAAATTTGATTATTAAATATCTTAGAGATCGGTGTAAAAATCCTCGTCAAAAGCATTAAAACCATCACCCAGATCCAGTTCTGCTAAATCCAAATAAGCTTCGAATTCATCCATATGAACCAGTTTTCTCTTTTTCAAATGATTGATAAAAGGAATACTTTCCTTCGAACTGCCATTGAGATCGGCTTTTTCAGATATCGGTTTCGATTTCATAACATTGAGTTTAGGTTTCACATTTTATAGTTAATCACACGCTAAAATTTTATTTCACATATGTAGACAGCAATACCAAAGCATTCAATTTTTTATGAAAAGTAATTGTTATAACTTAATTATAGTTTGGTGGTTGAAACTGTTGATTAGATACATCAAACAGCAATTTGTAAAGGTAATCCAAGTAATTGATTTTCAGACTTTTTAATTTAGCCATAACCAATTTATTATTGTTTTAGCCTGGCCAAGTTAATAAAAAAAAGTAATACAAATCAAACATTTTTTCCCGGAATTATTCTAATCTGTTGATTATCTATGTCTTTTGCATGCAATTTTTTTTTGAATGCTTTCCTTGGTTTTTTTATTGCAAAATCTTACAGCATAGCATGCAATAAATTGTTTTAATTTTTGCCAAAATTTCTCGTTATTTGCTATCATTTAAAAAATGAAACGAATGAAAAAATACAGGCTGTATAACAATATTATTGGATGGTTTAGTTTTATCATTGCAGCAATCGTCTATCTACTTACCATTGAACCAACAGCCAGCTTCTGGGACTGTGGCGAATTTATAGCCAGTGCTTATAAAATGGAAGTGGGACATCCTCCGGGAGCACCATTTTTTATGATCATAGCACGTTTTTTTACCCTGTTCACTACTGATCCCGCGAACGTGGCTAAAATGGTAAATTCAATGTCAGCACTGGCAAGTGCTTTTACCATTTTATTTCTTTTCTGGACAATTACCCATTTTGCCCGGAAAATTCTTGTAAAAACAGAAGAAGATTATAACACAGGTAATATTCTAACCATTTTGGGAAGTGGTTTTGTTGGTGCGCTTGCATATACCTTTTCCGATACTTTCTGGTTCTCAGCAGTGGAAGGTGAGGTTTACGCCACTTCATCCCTGTTCACCGCTGTTGTTTTTTGGGCCATCCTGAAATGGGAAAATATCGCTGATCAAAAGTTTTCAAATCGCTGGATAATATTCATCGCATATCTGATTGGTTTATCCCTTGGTGTGCACCTCCTCAACCTTCTTGCAATACCAGCCATCGTTTTGGTTTACTATTTTAAAAAATACAAAGTCACAAGAAAAGGAGTTATCCTGGCACTGGTCATTTCAGCATTGCTTCTTGGAGCTATCATGTATGGAATTATTCCAGGGCTGGTACAAATGGTTTCAAGATTTGAGTTATTCTTTGTCAATACCATAGGACTCCCTTTCAATACAGGGATCTTTATTTTTGCCATTTTGTTGATTGCTGCATTGGTAGCGGGTATTTACTATACAAAAATTGAACACCCGAACCACAACATGGTTTCGTTCCTGTTTACTGCCGCATTTTTTCTTACCGGTATTCCCCTTATCTTCGATAAATTTTTTCTGGCCATCATCATTGCCGTCGGTGTGTACTTAGCAATTAAACAATTTGCTAAAAATCAATATGCATTGCTAAACACCATCATGCTTGGATTTGCTGTTATTGTCATCGGTTACTCATCTTTTTCGATGATTGTTATTCGGTCACTCGCAGACCCGCCAATGGATCAAAATAATCCGGAGACGCTCTTCAAGCTTTTATCTTACCTGAACCGGGAACAATACGGTGACAGGCCGTTGTTTTATGGACAGTATTACAGTGCACCCATCATCGATTCGGAAGAAGGAAAACCCACGTATGAAAAGGAAGATGACAAATATGAAATTTCATATTACCGGCCCGAATATATTTATGAACCCGAGTTCACGACCATTTTTCCTCGAATGTACAGTAGAGAGCCAAACCATGTAGATGCCTATGAGAAATGGGCTGAAATTGAAGGTGAAAAGATTCAACGAACCAATGCGCGTGGTGAATCGGAAACACTTGTAAAGCCCTCATTTGGCGAAAACCTAAAATTCTTTTTCAGATACCAGATTGGATACATGTATCTGCGCTATTTCATGTGGAATTTTGCCGGTCGACAAAATGACATCCAGGGACATTTCAAAACCGAAATAACAAAGGGCAACTGGCTCAGCGGCATCCCGTTTATTGATGAAGCCCGACTCGGGCCACAGGATAAAGTTCCGGAAGAACTGAAAAACAACCGTGCACGCAATAAATACTACCTGTTACCTTTACTCCTTGGACTGGCTGGTGCGTTTTTTCATTACAAACGTGATAAAAAAGACTTTTGGATAGTAATGACCTTGTTTATTTTAACCGGCCTGGCCATTGTTGTATATCTGAATCAAACACCTTTTCAGCCGCGAGAAAGGGATTATGCTTACGCAGGATCCTTTTATGCCTTTGCCATTTGGATCGGACTGGGGGTGCTTTCAATAACCGAATTATTTAAAAAGAAACTTCCTGTTCCCGTAAGTGCTGTTTTGGCAACAGTGATCAGCCTGGCACTGGTGCCTTCAATCATGGCAAAAGAAAACTGGGATGACCACGACCGCTCAGGTAGATATACCGCCAGGGACTTTGCCTACAACTATTTGAACACCTGCGCTCCGAATGGAATCATTTTTACCAACGGGGATAACGACACCTTTCCGCTCTGGTATGCGCAGGAAGTAGAAGGTATCCGGACAGACGTGCGTGTTGTCAACCTGAGTTACCTCGGTGCCGACTGGTACATCAAACAAATGGAACGAAAAGCATATGAATCGGATCCGCTGCCTTTCACTCTTGAGGAAAGACAATACAGGCAGGGAAACAGGGATATTGTTTACCTCATCGAACGGGTTAAAAAAGCTGTTGATTTGAAAGAAGCCATGCAATTTCTGGCTGATGAATCAGACAGAACCAAACAGTTACCCAATTACAGGGAACGTGTGGATTATTTTCCTTCAAAGCAGTTTTTCCTGTCTTACGACTCTGCCAAAATCGTTCAATCAGGTATTGTGCCTGAGCATCTTGCAAATAAAATGCAACGGGTAGAATGGTCATTAGATAGAAATTATGTAACAAAAAATCATTTAATGGTACTTGATTTGCTTGCCACCGGTAACTGGGATCGCCCAATTTATTATGCAATTACTGTTTCGGGTGATAATTACCTTAACCTGGAAGATTATTTCCTCGTCCAGGGACTTGCCTACAGGATAACCCCTGTAAAAGCAGCAGGCGACGAACCGGGACAACACGGCACCGTGGATACCAAAAACATGTACGAAAACCTGATGAACAAGTACAAATGGGGAGGTGTTTCGGATCCGGATGTTTACTTGGATGAAAACAACCTTCGCATGCTCTCCAATTTTAGGAACAGCTTTGCGCGGTTGGCCCATGCGCTTCATGAGGAAGGTAAGGTTGATTCTGCACAGGCAGTGCTTGACCGCTGCATGGAACTGATGCCCCACGAACGGGTACCTTACAATTACTTCATCTTACCCATGATCGAAGGGTATTATAAAGTTAATCAGATTGAACAGGCAAACGAGATTGCTTCGAAAATGCTGGACATTACGAATGGCCATCTGACATATTATTTTGGGCTTCCTTCGCAGTTCAACAGTGAATCAACTGAATATGAAAAAAGGCTGAATATGCATATTTTACAGGAACTTGGCAGGATAACCAAAATGTATAACCAGGAGGAATTGTCACAGAAAATTGACGATGTATTTCAAAACCTGATGGTTTCAAACCGAATGAACCCGAATATGCCTTAAATGTGTACCTGCAACCGCCTAAACTGCTTCAGTATGTTTTTCCGGATATCATATGGAATATCCGGGAACCGGGTAGATCGCTGTACTTAACGTTTGATGACGGCCCCGACCCGGAAACCACTCCGGAGATCTTGCATGTATTGGAAAAATACCATGCAAAGGCCACGTTTTTCTGCCTGGGGAAAAAGGCAATGCAATTTCCCGGGCTGATGGAAGCCATTGGAAAAAATGGTCATGTCATCGGCAATCACGGATTTTTACATTTGGATGGTTGGTGTACCAATCCAACTGAATACATCACAAATGCCATGAAAGCGAATGCCTATACTTCATCCCGGCTTTTCCGACCCCCTTACGGCCGCCTCAGTCTCACACAACTCCGTGCCCTTAAAAAAAAATACCTGCCAGTCATGTGGGATGTAATGAGTTATGATTTTAAAGCTCCTACTCCAGAAATCTGCACCCGAATAATTACCCGGCATACGAACAATGGCTCTGTAATCGTGTTTCATGATGTGAGTAAAACAAAAAACATAATGCCAAAAGCGCTTGAAATGTCTATTATTTACTTCAGGGAAAAGGGATTTCAGTTCAGAGCAATTGGCAACTAACCTAAACATGTACAATGGCCATACCCGGAACCAAACAGTATGAAAAATTTTACCCAAAAGATCGGGATGCATGGCGAACCTGGATCTATGAAAATCATGCCTCATCAAAAGGTATATGGCAAAAGCGATGAAAGCAGGTCATTGACAGTGCGGAAAAAAATAATAAACTGTTTTAAAATGAGTTTCCCAACCCTTAA
>CAZAMT010000117.1:0-11983 GCA_964486145.1 uncultured Bacteroidales bacterium | reverse complement strand
TTGAATTTGAATGCTGAAACGTGATTATTCTGTTTTCATCTTTTTCATATGAAACGCTGAATTTTAATTATATTTTTTTCAAAGTTGATTGATTTTTTTTCTAATATTCAAAATTACAGGTAACAAAATTACAGTTTCATCCATATAATGCCAGAATTCGTAATTATTCGTTTATCTTTTTTATATTAAATCATACTTTTGAAAAATTGTAATTATAAAAACCATTATTCGCATGTTTGAAGACATTGTCAATAAAAAGAAAAAAGTATCCGTTATTGGATTGGGCTATGTAGGATTACCGATTGCCCTTGAATTTGCCAAAAAAGTATCCGTCATAGGTTTTGACATCAATGATGACCGGATTCAGATGATGAAGCAAAACATTGATCCCAGTGATGAGCTTGAAGCAGCAGATTTTGAAAATACCGATATACTTTTTACATCTAACCCGGATGACCTGGTGCAGGCAAGTTTTCACATTGTAGCTGTTCCAACCCCCATCAACAACCATAATCTTCCTGATCTTACCCCTCTGCTGGGAGCAACCAAAACGCTTGGGAAAGTTATTAAAAAAGGTGACTATGTTGTTTACGAATCCACGGTTTATCCCGGTGCTACGGAAGAAGATTGTTTGCCAATTCTTGAAGAATTATCAGGATTAAAAAGTGTCACTGACTTTAAAATCGGATATTCCCCCGAACGTATCAATCCCGGGGATAAAGAACATACGCTTGCAACCATTGTTAAAGTTGTTTCGGGTTGTGATCCAGAATCACTGGATGTTATCTCTAAAACCTATGAACTAATTGTAAGCGCAGGTGTTTATAAAGCCTCATCCATTAAAGTTGCAGAAGCTGCAAAAATCATTGAAAACACGCAACGGGACGTCAACATCGCCTTGATGAATGAACTATCCATTATTTTTAATAAGATTGGAATAAACACTTATGAAGTGCTCGAGGCAGCAGGAACAAAATGGAATTTCCTGCGGTTTTCTCCCGGTCTTGTAGGCGGCCATTGCATTGGCGTTGACCCTTATTACCTTACATATAAAGCCGCGGAATTAGGCCACACAGCACAAATAATAAATGCTGGCCGTTCCGTGAACGATGATATGGGAAGATATTTTGCCCGTGAACTGGTGAAAAAACTCATTTTCGCTGGGAAAAATATTATTAAATCAAAAGTTCTTGTTATGGGAACAACATTCAAAGAAAATGTCAGTGATATTCGAAATTCGAAAGTATCGGATGTTGTTGATGAACTTAAATCGTACGGCGTTGCTGTTGAAGTTGTTGATCCGTTTGCCAACAGTAAGGAAGTTTATAATGAATATGGATATGAATTAACTGAAAATATAAATGCCCCGTACGATGCTGTAATAGTTGCAGTTTCGCACGATGACTACGTAAATCTGGATGAAAAGTATTTTCAGTCTATTCTCACACCAAAGGGCATTCTCGCTGATGTGAAAGGAATATTTAAAAACAAAATAAATGAAATCACTTATCTTAGTTTATAAAATTTTAATCGCACGAAACCATTAAATAATCAAAATATCAGGCATTAAGGTCTTTTAAATAAGCATGTACTGCCGGTATTTGTTAATTTTGTTATCAAATGAATGAAAAAAACAACCAAAATTTTGCCCTCATCGGTGTAGGTGGTTACATTGCCGTCAGGCATCTGAAAGCCATCAAAGAAACAGGAAATCATCTAATCGCCAGCCTTGATCCTAAGGACAGTGTGGGCATCATTGACAGCTATTTCCCTGAAAGTAACTTTTTCGTTGAATTTGAAAGGTTTGACCGGCATATTGAAAAACTGAAAAGAAAAGGCAGCAAAATTGATTATGTAAGCATTTGTTCTCCCAATTACCTTCATGACGCTCATGTAAGGTTTGCACTCCGGGTAGGTGCCAATGCCATTTGTGAAAAACCCATTGTTTTAAATCCCTGGAACATTGATGCACTGAAAGAACTGGAGGAAGAATCCGAAAACAAAATATATAATATCCTGCAATTGCGTCTTCATCCTTCCATCATTGATTTGAAAAAACGGATGGAAAACCAAAAAGACAAAATTCATGATATCGACCTTACCTATATAACCAGCCGGGGAAAATGGTATCATGTATCCTGGAAAGGCGATATCGAAAAGTCAGGTGGCATTGCTACAAATATCGGCGTACATTTTTTTGATATGCTGAGCTGGATATTTGGAGATGTGCAGGAAAACATCGTGCATATCCATCAGAAGGATAAAGCTGCTGGTTTGTTAATACTAAAAAACGCACGGGTGCGATGGTTTTTAAGCCTTGATTATGATGATATTCCGGCACACGTGCGGGAACAGGGTATCCGCACATACCGCGTATTGAAAATTAATAATAACGAATTTGAATTCAGCAAAGGATTCACCGATTTACATACAAAGTCTTATGAAAACATACTTGATGGTGGTGGTTTTGGATTAAGCGATGCACGGCAATCCATTGGTATCGTGCACCATATCAGAAATACAAATCCGGTGGGAATTAAAGGAGATTATCATCCGTATTGCAATAACTTAAAATAATACATATGGCAAAAATTGCTTTGGTAACAGGAGTAACAGGACAAGACGGTGCCTATCTGGCAGAGTACTTGTTGAAGAAAGATTACATTGTTCACGGGACAAAAAGGAGAAGTTCGCTTTTCAATACTGATAGAATTGATCATCTGTACCTTGATCCACATGTGGAAAACAGAAACTTCGTACTTCACTATGCGGATTTAACGGACTCAACGAACCTCATCAGGATCATACAGGAAGTACAACCTGATGAGATTTATAATCTTGCTGCCATGAGCCATGTAAAGGTAAGTTTTGATACACCAGAATATACGGCCAACGCCGATGGTATTGGTACATTGCGATTACTCGAAGCAGTGCGGATACTGGGACTTACCAAAAAGACAAAACTATACCAGGCATCAACCAGTGAGCTTTATGGCCTTGTGCAGGAAGTACCTCAATCGGAAAAAACTCCGTTTTATCCCCGAAGCCCTTACGCTGTAGCCAAAATGTATGCCTACTGGATAACCGTAAATTACCGTGAAGCATATGATATGTACACCTGCAACGGAATTTTATTCAATCACGAATCGCCTATCCGCGGCGAAACATTTGTTACAAGAAAAATTACCAGGGCTGTTGCCCGGATTGCGTTGGGTTTGCAGGAGAAAATATTCCTTGGTAACCTTTCAGCTAAACGCGACTGGGGCCATGCCAAGGATTATGTAAAAGCCATGTACCTGATTTTGCAACAGGAGAAACCTGATGATTATGTAATTGCTACGGGTATTACCACAGAAATCAGGGAATTTGTCAGAAAGGCATTCCTTGAAGTGGGTATTGAAGTTGATTTTAAAGGTGAAGGTGCAGAGGAAAAAGGATTCGTGGTAGCATGTAATAACCCTGATTATCAACTTGAGAAAGGTAAAGAAATTCTTGAAGTAGATCCGCGTTATTTCAGGCCTACCGAGGTTGAATTGCTGATTGGTGATCCAACAAAAGCAAAAACTCAATTGAACTGGGAACCGAAATATGACCTCGATGCTTTGATAAAAGACATGATTGTGTCAGATATCAAACTGATGCAAAAAGACCAGTATCTTAAAAATGGCGGATATAAAATCATGAATTACTTTGAATAAACATAAATAACTATTCAAAGGCATATAACGCAATTTCGTATGGAAAAAAATTCAAAAATATATGTTGCAGGTCACACCGGACTTGTGGGCAGTGCTATTACCCGAAACCTTCAAAAAAAGGGATACAACAATCTATTGTTTCGTAAACTGAATGAACTGGATCTAACAAATCAGCAGGAAACGGCCGGATTTTTCAAAACCGAAAAACCAGATTACGTCATTCTGGCGGCCGCTAAGGTTGGTGGTATTGTTGCCAACAATACATACCGGGCCCAGTTTATTTTTGAAAATGTGATGATACAAAACAATGTTATTCACCAGTGCTATGTTAATGGTGTAAAAAAACTGCTTTTTCTGGGCAGTTCATGCATTTATCCTAAGGAATCGCCTCAGCCGATGAAAGAGGATTATTTGCTTACTGACCGGCTTGAATATACCAATGAGCCTTATGCCATTGCAAAAATTACCGGAATGAAAATGTGCGAAAACTATAATCTCCAATATGGCACCAATTTCATTTCAGTAATGCCTACCAACCTTTATGGCCCAAACGACAATTACGATTTGGAAAAATCACATGTATTGCCTGCCCTCATCAGGAAAATGCATCTCGGAAAATGTCTTATCAATGATGATTGGAACGCTATTGAGAAAGATTTAAATAAAAATCCTATTGAAAAGGTAAATGGTGATGCCGGCAAAGATGAAATTCTCCGGATTCTTTCAAAATACGGTATTACCAAATCAGAGGAAAGCCAGGTAAGCATTACCCTGTGGGGTACCGGAACACCCAAGCGTGAATTTCTGCATTCGGATGATATGGCCGATGCATGCGTATTTATCATGGAAAATATTGATTTTGAAAATGAGTTGCTGGGAGGAGTCAAAGGAGGCATTGATCCTGATAATCCGAAACCCATTGAAAAGGAAGTAAGAAATACTCATATTAACATTGGAACTGGTGTTGACCAAAGCATCAAAGAACTGGCAGAAATTGTCAAAAAAACGGTTGGATATACAGGTAACATTGTTTGGGATACATCAAAACCTGACGGTACCATGCGGAAACTCTTAAATGTAGATAAACTGCATGGCCTTGGATGGAAAGAAAGTATCTCCCTGCAAAACGGAATAGATCAAGTTTATAAAAATTATCAATAAAAAAAACCAAATCATTGTGAAAAGTGAAAACATTTTTCCGGTCTTCGACATCATACCGCGAGAAGAAAAAGAAAAATTTTTAAATCAAAACTCCAGAGTCATATGGTTTACTGGTTTATCCGGCGCAGGAAAAACAACTGTATCAAGAGTTCTTGAAAAAGAGTTGTTTTTAAAGGGTTTCTTTTGCCAGATTATGGACGGAGACAACATCCGATCGGGCATCAATAGTAATTTGAGCTTTACCGAAGAAGACCGAAAAGAAAATATCAGGCGCATAGCAGAAATTTCAAAATTGTATTTGCATTCAGGCATCATTACCATCAACAGTTTTATAACGCCAACACCTGAGATGAGAGATATACCAAGAGCAATTATCGGGAAACCCGATTTGATTGAAGTTTATATTAATGCTCCTTTGAATGTTTGTGAAGATCGTGACGTGAAAGGGCTGTATAAAAAAGCAAGGGAAGGAAAAATTATCAATTTCACGGGTATTGATGCACCTTTTGTCCCCCCCCAAAATCCGGAACTGGTATTACATACAGATAAATTTACCGTTGAAGAAAATGTTGAGCAGGCACTTGATTATTTAATTCCGATTCTCGCAAGAAAAAACTAAGCGCTACCATTTCCTGGCCCTGTCTTTTTTTTGTTTTTTTAGTTCCTTTTTTCGTTCCTTTTGGGATTTATACCCATGTTTATTTGTTTCCTTAGGCATATACAAACCCGGCCATGGGTTAACCGATGTCCGGCTTGTAGTGGAACAACCGGTGAGGAAAAATAATAAAACAATTGCAAAAACAATATATATGTATTTCTTTGGCATAGCAGTAAATTTATATTTAATACATGCTACGTAATGGGAAGATAAAGGGTTTTTATCTTATAAAAGTTTAGTGGTGATTTTCCTCATCTTTGGTCAATCCGCGGGTTTGGTCAAAAAAGCCTTCAATCATCTGATTTTTGTCGTTTTCACCCCTAACCTCCCGATTTTCATTGGGACAGGCTCTAAAGGGGTACAGCTAAAAATCAGCAGTTTGAAGAAGTCCCCTAAAAGGATTTAGGGGTAAGGTGGCTTTTTAGACCGGACGCAATCCATACTTTCTAGTGTTTTCACCGGATGAACACAACCATTAACCCTATTCAATGCACTCAACAAGAACATTAGATTGATACCAGATTGTTTTTAATTGCATATACCACCAGGCTTATCGAATTGTTGGATTCAGTTTTTAGCAAAAGATTTGAACGGTGTCTTTCAACTGTTCGCTGACTAATGTGGAGTTCATCCGATATCTGGCTGTTTGAGTATCCTTTGCAAATAAGCGCCAGGACTTCCTGTTCACGCCGTGTTAATGTCACCGGGTTATTGTCTGAACGGTGTTTAATAAGGTTTAGCAGTAATTCTTGCGAGAAATAAGTACCCCCTTTGAGAATTGTGCGAATACCGTCTTTCAATTCCTGGTTCTCTGCGTCTTTTAAAAGAAAGCCTTTCACACCAAGTTCAATCATGGTATTGTAATAGGCATCCTCGCCGAACATGGTTAAAATCAGAATGTTTAAGTCCGGTTTTCGTTCCAGTCCGATACGGGTTGCCTCCACTCCGTTCATCACAGGCATGCTGATATCCATTAATACAAGATCAGGATTGACAACATCAAGCAGTTCAAGAAATTCCTGACCATTGGATGCTTCAGCTATAACCTCTACATCGTCCATGTCTTCCATGATAAATTTCAACCCGTTCCTGAACAAATTGTGATCGTCAACAATGAATATTTTATGTTTTTTTGTAACTGCCATGCAAGTTTAAAATTAAAAAAAATTTGCGGTTTTTATATCATTGATAAAGAGGTACCTCAATTTTAATTTGTGCACCTTTGGCTGCACTGCCCAAATGAAATTTACCATGTAATGATTTAATTCTGCTCATCAGGTTGAACAGTCCCATTCCTCTTTTTTCAACCTGATCCATAATGTTTTTATCAAAACCTATACCATCATCCTCATAATCAAGGTATAAATGATCGTTATTAACAAATAAATGAATATAAATATTCTCAGCAGACGCATGTTTGATTGTATTGTTGATCAATTCTTTGATGATCCTGTAAAAAGTCACTTCAATGGAGCTATTGAAGCGATGGTCTTTCAAATGATGTTCAAAATGTATCTGCAAATGGTGTGTTAATCGTTCAATAAATGCTTCCACGGCTGATATGAGGCCATAATTCGTTAAAACATGCGGACTTAAGTCATTTGAAATTTGTTTGGTTGCCTGAATTGATTCTTTTAATATATCGTTGATCTGTTGTATAATATATTTTTGTTTTTCCTTGTTATCGGTTTCCATAAACGAATTCATGTACATTCGAATACTTGAAAGCAAGGGGCCCAAATCATCGTGCAGGTTTTTGGCAAATTTTTCTCTCTCTTTTTCTTCAGTAAAAATGATAGCATCCAGTATTTTCTTTTCTGTATTTTTGCGTTCGGTGATATCAATATCAAACCCAAGGACTCCACGAATTTTGTTTTTGCTGATGATAGGAGCAACAATTTTTTGAATATATTTGCCATTGATTTGCTCATAATCATACTCCTTGCTAACTACTTCTCCTTTTAACCCGCGTTCAAACGTTTCCATCCAGTCATCTCTCATTCGTTTGGACATGTTGCTGTTATCCGCGATCTTTGAATTTCTTAAATCTCCCCAAAGTTTCAGCGAATAATCGTTTTGCATGATCAATTTACCCTCGGTGTCCCTGGTCCAGAAATCAAATGGCAAATTGTTAATAATTGCATTTAAAAGGTTTTCCCTTTCTTTGAGATCTTTTTCAGCTTTTTTTCTGTCAGACACATCCCTTACAATGGCTTGCAAAAATAGTTCTTCATTCAACTTCAGAATGTTGAGGCTTACTTCTGCATCAAACAAACTTCCATCCAGTCTTTTATGTTTCCACTCAAACGTGTCGATCTTTCCTTTCAGAGCGTTTCCGATTTTTAACAGTGTTTCCTGTTTTGAGGAATGTCCATTGGGTTGTTTCTCCGGGGAAAATTCAAATGGTGTTCTGCCAAGGATGTCTTCAGTCGTGCATTTAAAAACTTCAAGGGTTTTTTTATTGCAGCTAATGAATGTTTCTTCTTTCATCAGGAAAATGGCATCATTGGCATTCTCAAACAGCAATCTGAATTTTGATTCGCTTTCTTTCAAAGCAATTTCAGACCTTTTCCGTTTGGTGATATCGGTAATAACCCCAACACTCTTTACCGGATTCCCTTCCATATCTCTCTCAAAAATCTGCTCCCTGACGAGTGCCCATAATATTTCTCCATCTTTTCGTTGCATTCTTACTTCCGATGCAATGATGGTATCATCACCGGCTTCCAGGAGTCTTTCAAAGTGATAGTCAGGTGATTCATGATCTTCTTCAGATACAAGCAGCAAAACAACATTGTCTGATCGTTCAATATCCTCGTTGGTATATTGAAATAATTCATTAAGCCTGTTATTATAATATTCAAACCTCCATTCAACCAGGCTGAGAATGAAAATTACATCCGGGGTTGCATTGGTGATGCCAGCAAGTAAATTGTTTGTCCGGACGAGATCCTCTTCATACTGTTTACGTTGCGTAATATCCCTGCCAACGCCAATAATCTCTACTACTTCCGATTGATCATTTAATATTGCGCTGTCCGACCACGCGATCCAGCGCCACCCGTTTTTTGTAAATACCCTTTGCTCAATGTATGCTTTGTATGGTGGTTTATGTAGATTTCTCATGGCATTTTCGGTGACTTCCCGATCATGTTCATGAACAAGCGGAATAAACCTTTTCCCCAGGAGCTCATCTTCTGTTTTTCCAAAGGTTTTGCAGTACGATGGACTCACAAATTGAAATTCGCCTTGTGTATTTATCTTTACAACCAGTTCAGTCTGACCCTCCACCAGCGTTCGGTATTTTTCTTCGCTTTCTTTCAGTGCACGTTCGGCATTAACCCTGTCGGAGATATCACGCAGAAACGATTGCAACCGACCATCGGGAAGTTGTTTTGTGTTCATCTCAGTGGGAATTCGTTTTCCGCTTTTGCAAATAATTTCACGTTCCCGATGAACAGTAATGCCAACATTTACAAGATCATAGCGCAGAGGCTTTTCTCCGAGATCATTTTTTGAAAAGAGAATATCAATGTTTTTGTTAATTAGTTCTTCTTTGGAATACCCGGTCATACGGCTCATGTAAGTATTTGCATCAATAATTTTACCTGATTTATCTCCTACCAGTATACCATCCACGGCCTGTTCAAACAATGAACGAAAACGTTCTTCACTTTCGGCAATGCTTTGATTTGCATTTTTCAGCATTTTATTCCTGTCTTCCAGTTCATCATTGATGGTGCGTAATTCTTCATTTGCAGAAACCAATTCTTCCTCGGCAGTTAACAATTCATGGTTTTTTTGTCTGATTTCATCTTCTGCCAGTTTACGACCCGTAATATCCGTCGCGACCTGAACTACGAGTTTTTCATTATCTATTTCGATAATTTCGCCTGAACTAATGCAACTTAATATATTTCCTTGTTTTGTTTTAAGGTTCATTTCAAGATTTTCATAAAAACTTTTTTCCTTTAAGATACCGGCAATTGATTTTAAGGTGTCAATATCTGTCAAATTTAATTCGACAGCAGTTTTTCCAATGATTTCATCTTTATAAAATCCAAAATCTTCTAAAAACGCATCATTGACATCCATAATCCGTCCTTCATTTAATGAACTCAGAATGATATATGAAGGGCTGAATTTAAAAACTTTCGAAAATTTTTCTTCGCTTTTCTTCAATTGTGCTGTCCTTTCATCAACGATAAGTTCCAGTTTATTCCGGTAATTTTCCAGTTCAATATCCTTTTGCCTTTTTTCGGTAATATCCCTGAAAATCCGACCAATATAAAAGTTGTCCTGAGTTTTGACGGGAAATACCGAAACCTGAATATATTTCTCTTCCTTTTGTTTGTTTTGGATATATTCTTCCAATGTAAAATCTGTATTTTTCTGTTTCACATGGTTCAGGTATTCGTCAATGCTATTACGGATTGTTTTTCTTTTTTCAGGAGTTTTGTTTTCTTCTAACATCAGTTCAAATTCCACATCGCGTATATCCTTGTTTAAAACATCTTTTTTTGTTATGCCGGTAATTTTTTCAATGGCCAGATTCCACTCAATTATTTTACCATCGGATGTTAATAAGGATACACCATCAGACGACTGCTCCAAAAAGTTTCTGAACAAATTTTCACTTAATTCCAGGTCTTTTTTTATCTTTTTACGATGTTTAATTTCCACCTGAAGCTTATCATTGATGTTTCGTAGTTCTTCATTTTTTTCATACAACTCTTCATTGGTTGATTGAAATTCTTCATTTAACTGCTCCAGTTCTTCCGTACGATCTTTCACCAATACTTCAAGATGGTTTCGGTATTTTTCCAACTCAGCCTCCGTGTTTTTTCTCGCAGTAATATCAATCCATACACCAATTACCTGGTGTGGTTTTCTGTTATGATCGTGGATCAATTTTGCCTTGTCAAGAAACCATCGGTATTCTCCTTTTTTATCCTTCCAGCGATATTCACTGGAGATTTCCCCTTTTTCTTCGATTTTATCAAATTCTGCCAGTACTTTCGGGCGATCGTCAGGATGTAAATTATCCAACCACAGTTCATCATTTTTTTCAAATTCTTCTTTGGAATACCCTGTAATTGTAATTATCTGATCACTAATCCATGTATTTGTTTTAATTTGATTTGCCGGTAAAATATAAAACGCCAGGGGCACGCTGTTGAGCACAAGAGATAATCTTGCCTGATTTTCTTTTATCTCTCCGGTTTTTTCTTCAACAAGTTTTTCTAAGTAATCCTGATACTTTTTTAATTCCTCCTCCATGTTTTTTCGCATGGTAATATCTTTGATGATCCTCCCGATAAAACTTCCGGAACGGGTTTGAATATGAAATATGGAAGCTGTGACAAATCGCTTATTATCTTTGCAGTCAATTATCTCTGTTTCAAAAGACATCTGTTTTTCGCTCGATTTCTCATCCAAAAACTGCTTTACGGCGTTATAAATACGTTCTTTTGTCTCGGTGGTTTGCTTATCCGGTGGTTGAAGTGAATAGTCAACATCCGCAATATATTTTCCAACCGCATCGGTTTTATTTATACCAAAAATGTGTTCCGATGCATTATTCCATTCAACAATACTTCCATTTATATCAACAAGGGCAATGGCATCGGTTGATTGTTCCATGAATCGCCTGAACTTTTCTTCGCTCATAATCAGGTGCGCCTGTGCTTCACGGTGATTTATTACTTCTTTTTTTAACTTGTTATTGGTAAAGTTTAATTCTTCAATGGTTTCAATTAATTTGTCGTTGGATGAAGCAAGTTGTTGATTCATTTGCTCTATTTCCTCTGTTCGTTCCCTTACCAGTGTTTCCAGGTGATTTTTATATTCGGTGAGCTCCTCCTGTGCCTTTTTACGTGCGTCAATTTCATTTCTGAGGTTCTCATTTGAGGTATTTAACCGTTCGTTGGTATTTTTTAGATCTTCAATTAACAACGTGTTTTCATTCCTCAAATTCCAGGTTTCAAAAGCATTCTCAAGTGCATTGAATAATTCCTTTTTATCCCAGGGTTTCATCATGAATCTGTAAACTTTTCCTTTGTTGACAGCCTTCATAATAACATCCACCTCCGCGTACGCAGTAAGAATAATACGTATGATATTGGGATATTGCTCTGAAATTATGTCAAGCAAATCCGTCCCCTGCATATCAGGCATGCGCTGATCAGCAATTACAACTTTTATGTCATTTTGAGAGATAATTTCCATCGCGGTTTTTACATCATGAGCCACGAATACAGTGTAATCCCGACGGAATGTATAATGAAAACCATCCAAATTTTCTTTTTCATCATCAACATAAAGAATTTGCTTGTCTTCTTTGGTTAATTTTTTCATGTGTTTAAAATTTGTGTCCAAACCTGAAATTTGGCACTTATTTCAATCGTGGTAGTGCTTGCTCCGCTGAAGCGATGCGAAAGCGCAGTGTGCCTCAGTAATTATCTCA
>CAZAMT010000116.1:0-11986 GCA_964486145.1 uncultured Bacteroidales bacterium | reverse complement strand
AATGTTTTTTTCCTGCACAAGCACAAGTAAAGAAAAAATGGCCGGGCAATGGAGTTACAAAACCATTTGCTCGAATGAAGCTGATGATGGACTTCACGGACAGGAAGGTACGCTGACGGCTGTCCCTTATGACGGCAGAAATGCTTTGATTAAAAACGGGTTACTTCGCATGTCCGAAGGCAAACGCAATGTGATTCATGCCAACGGTGAATCGTTTTTACTTGTTGGCGATACTCCCTGGGCATTACCCTGGCGTGGTACATATGAATCGGTTACCACATATGCAAAAAACCGGCAGGAACATGGTTTTAACGCGGCTCTTCTCATGTCGCTCATGCCCGATGGCGGGGTTGAAGGACCAAATAGCCGCACCGAGAGACAAGGCTTTGCTGTTGCATTTGAGGATCTGAAAAAAGGTCACATCAACCAAATCAACATGGACTATTTTCAATACATGGACAGTCTGATGAACATATTGATAAACCATTCCATTCCATGAATTTATCCTTCACCCATTCCATCTTTTCAAAGAGTTCATTATTTTCGTAATCTAAAAAAACAATGTATGGCTGAAAAACTGAATATTATTTCCTGGAATGTAAACGGAATTCGGGCTTCAATCAAAAAAGGGTTTTATGAGAAGATAAAGGAGATGGATCCGGATATTTTCTGTATCCAGGAAACCAAAGCACAAGATGACATCCTTGCCGAAATTGCTGTTAAGCTTCCTGAATATAAATGGTTTGTGAATTCGGCTCTCAAAAAAGGTTATTCGGGCACCGCGATTTTCACCAGGCAAGAACCTTTGAACCATTCCTATGACATGGGCATACCCGGACACGATGAAGAAGGAAGGTTGATTACGCTGGAATATGATCAGTTCTTTCTGGTAAATGCCTATGTTCCAAACTCAGGGCAGGGATTAAAACGACTGGAATACCGAAAAACATGGGATCAGGCACTTGTTGAATTTTTGAAGAAACTGGATGAAAAAAAACCGGTGATTTTTACAGGCGACATGAATGTTGCCCATGAATCCATCGATCTTGCCCGACCCAAAGAAAATTATAATAAAACAGCCGGCTATACACAAACAGAAATCGATGGTTTCAATAACTTGCTTTCTGAAAATTTCATTGATACATTCAGGCATTTTCACAAAGACAAAGTGCAATATACCTTCTGGAATCAGCGGTTTAAAGCGCGTGAGCGAAATGTTGGTTGGAGAATTGATTATTTTCTGGTAAGTAACCGTTTTATCCGTAAAGTGAATGATTCCGTCATCCTCGACCAGATGATGGGTTCCGATCATTGTCCAATTCGATTGGACATCCAACTGTAGCCTATGCCAATAAATGCATTTACATGTGATCAGAAGCTATTTTTTGTCCTTGTGGAATGATCGAATCCCTGCAAAGTAATTGCGAAATTTTACTGAACAAAAGTTTTTTATCTAAGGGTTTTGAGATGTAATCGTCACAGCCCGCCTCGTAACTCTTTTCTTTCTCTCCAGACATGGCGTAAGCCGTTTGAGCAATTACGGGTATCTGTGGATGTTCCTTTTTTATTGCTTTTGTAGCTTCATAGCCGTTCAATCTGGGCATCTGAATATCCATGAGAATTAAATCCACTGTTTGATGATTATTCATGCAAATTTCTACAGCTTCTAAACCATCATTTGCCCGAAGCAAGTTCACCCTGGTTTTATGCAAATACTCATTCAATACCTTGAAATTTGAATCATCATCCTCTGCAATTAAAAAGGTTTTTTCTGCCCATTGATGATTTTCGGGAATGGTTGCAACAGGAGAATCCTGAACTTTAAGAAACCGAATCGCATTTACCGGTAAGGTAAAATAAAAGACAGAACCTTTTTTCTCTTCCGATTCCAACCAGATTTTGCCACCCAGTAATTCGACCAGGTTTTTTGTAATGGCTAATCCAAGACCCGTTCCGCCATAATTTCGGTCAGAAGACTCTTCAACCTGTCGAAACCTTTCAAATATTATATCTGCTTTATCCGGGGGTAACCCAATTCCTGTATCCTTTACAAAAAATAATAGTTGTGAATTATCAATAAACTCATAGCCAAATTTGACTTCTCCGCTGTCTGTAAATTTTACAGCATTGCTAATCAGATTTGATAATACCTGCTTTATTCGGAAAGGATCGGATTTGATGAAAAAAGTGTTTTCACTTCCTTTTTCACATTTGAGTTCAATATACCTGTCTTTTTTTGTTCTGGTCAGAATGTCTTTATGTGTTACATATGCTTCATTCAATATGTCATGGATGTTACAATCCTGTTCAATGATTTTTACTTCTCCCGCTTCAATTTTGGCAATGTCAATAATATCGTTGATAATATTTAAAAGCAATTCTCCGCTGTTACGAATATGCCGTATGTACTCCTTCCGATCGTTATGATCCAGTTCATCCGAAGCCAGCAAATCCGAAAAACCAATGATGGCATTCATTGGCGTGCGAATCTCGTGGCTCATATTGGCGAGAAATGATGATTTTAACTTGTCGGATTTTTCAGCTTTCGTCTTTTCTCGTTTTAAAGCTTCAATGTATTTTCGCCTTTCCGTTATGTCGATGATTATACCCCTGGTACCCGATGTTTTAGAATCTTGTTGAATTTTATTTGAGTACAAAAGTGCTGGAAATTCTTTTCCTGACTTTTTTATGCCTATAAACTCCGAATTTTCCAGTCTGTTATCCAAAATGTTTTTATTTGGATCTTCTGATACAAGGGTTTGAAGGATGTTTAATCCGTTATCAATATCTTCCTGCGAATATCCCAATTTATTTATCCATGCCCGATTGACATAAGTATAATTTCCTTTATCATCGGTTTCAAAAATACTTTGAGGAAGCATGTCCGCCAACTCTCTGTATTTCATTTCGCTTTCCCTCATCGCCTGTAGGGCATTATCCCGTTGTATTTCCCGGGAATGCAAACGATCAACCATATTGTTGAATTCATTATATATCAATCGCACTTCAAAATCCGTGCGCTTCATATTTATTTTTCCCTGTTTTTTAAAATCATTTTTCATCAGGGTAGTGATGTATTCTGTTAACTGGCGCAATGGCATGGTAACTTTCCGAATCATTAATGTACTGAGCAGGATACCGATAACGATAATAAAAAATGAACTGATGGCGTAGTAGTATTCCAGTTTATGAAACATTTCTACCTTTTTCTTTTCCGCTTTATCAATCAAATCAAGAAACTCTGTTTCAATGGAAAATACCTGTTGGTCATGTTGAAGCTTTAAACCGGTATTGTTTTTAATGCCAATTTGTTTATCCAGTTCTACAATCCGGTTAAAAAGGTTCTGGTATTTATCAAGAATATCCAGGATTTCATCCTTTTTAAGACTGGAGAAACTGGTCTTTGCCTCAATTCGATTTTTGAATCTGTTGGCAAGGTTATTCAGTTTGTTAATATATTGCTGTTCGTTTCGGATGATATAATCTTTTTCATGTCTTCGCAAACTAAGTACGTATGTTTGATCCAATCCCGGAGTTTTTTCAAGACGGTGGATATAGTCCCGCATCAACCCTACCGTCCCATAATCTTTATAACCCCTGTCATAAATAAGTTTTACAATTTGCCTGAAAATTGAATTATACTTATAAATATCAGCTTTTAAATCGTCAATCCGTTCGTTTAACTCAAAACTCTCGAAGTTATCGAAACGATTGAGGTTTTCAAGCTTTTCTATAATATCTGTTGTTAAACGTTCATGGTTTTCCAGGTAGCTGCTTTTACCACCAGTAATGAAATAATCGGAATTTGTGATTTCATATTGAAAGAATGCTTCATTGTTATTTAAATCCTTCAACAAATCACGATGAATCAAATTTATCTCACTGATGATTTCAGAAATTTCATCTTTCCGGTTAAAATAATACAAATTTGAAGGTATAAATGTAGCCAAAACCAAAAACGCGAATGCAAGAAACCATGCCAAAACGCGAAATCTCAAAGAATTAATCATGTAACGGATATTTAATATATGCAATTCTACGGGATTTTCAATTTTTTGATTTCCTCTGCATGTTAAATAATTATGAAATTTATTGTCCCTTAAAAAATTAAATTTCTACATTTACCTTTATATTGTTTCGTAATGTCTTCATTCCCTTTTTATAAACAACTGGATGCAATGGATTGCGGCCCAACCTGCCTGCGCATGGTGGCAAAGCATTTCGGGAAAAGCTATTCACTGAATACGCTCCGTGAAAAAAGTTACATTTCGAGGGAAGGCGTGTCGTTGCAGGGAATTAGTGAAGCAGCAGAAGCCATTGGTTTTAAAACCCTGGGAACCGGCATGACGGTGCAAACCCTTGTGAAGGAAGCTCCATTACCGTTAATTGCGCATTGGAAGCAAAACCATTTTGTAGTGGTTTACAAAATTAAAAAAGGGAAAGTTCATGTTGCTGATCCTGCCCTGGGATTGCTGACGTATAGCATAAATGATTTCAAAAAAAACTGGGCAAGTACCAAAAAGAACAGTGAGGATGTTGGTATTTGTCTTTTGCTTGAACCTACCCCTGCATTTTTTCAAAGCAAAGAAGAAAAAATAAACAAGGCAGGGTTTCGATTTTTGCTGAGCTATTTAAAACCATTTAAAAAACTCATCTGGCAATTAACCATTGGACTTGTTGCGGGGAGCATCCTGCTATTATTATTCCCACTGCTTTTCCAGGCCCTTGTTGATTATGGCATCAATAACAAGGACATTGGGTTTGTTTACCTGATTCTACTCGCGCAATTGCTGTTCATCATTGGACGTACCTCCATTGAATTTATCAGGAGCTGGATTCTTTTGCATCTTAGCACACGCATCAATGTATCCCTGATATCTGATTTTTTGATTAAACTAATGAAGCTTCCGGTTGGTTTTTTCGAAACAAAACTTGTCGGTGATATTCTTCAACGCATCAGTGATCATCGCCGTATCGAAGAGTTTTTAACCACTTCAACCCTCACCACGCTGTTTTCTTTTTTAAACCTTCTCATTTTCGGAATTGTACTCGCGATATACAACATATCGATTTTTTTGATTTTTACCGGAAGCACATTGTTTTATATTCTGTGGGTAAGCCGGTTTATGGGCAAAAGGCGAGTTCTCGATTATGCCCGTTTTGAGCAGCTCTCCGAAAACCAGAGTAAAGTTATCCAAATCATTAACGGTATACAGGAAATTAAATTAAATGACAGTGACATTCGCAAACGCTGGGAATGGGAAGGGATACAGGCATCATTGTTTAGGGTGAATATTAAGAATCTCGCGCTAAATCAGTACCAGAATGCAGGTACTATCTTTATTCATGAAATTGCAAGTATCGTTATCATTTTTATTGTGGCTCGCGAAGTTATTGAAGGCCAAATGACTCTGGGTATGATGCTTGCGGTATCGTACATTCTTGGTCAGCTCAAATCACCGGTTGAGCAATTTGTTGGTTTCCTTCATAAAAGCCAGAATGCCAAAATCAGCCTGGAACGGTTAAGTGAAGTGCACGAACAGGATGATGAAGAACAGCAAAAAGAAGTAAAATTAAACCTGTTCCCCGAAAAACAAGACATAACCATCTCCAATCTTTCCTTCCAGTACGAAGGGCCGCATTCGCCTAAAGTTCTGAAAAACCTCAACATGGTTATTCCACAACATAAAATTACAGCCGTTGTAGGTGTTAGCGGAAGCGGTAAAACCACATTGCTTAAACTCCTTCTGGGCTTTTATAAACCTATAGAAGGGGAGATCAACATTGGGGAAATAAACCTTAACAATTTCGACTTAAAAACGTGGAGAAACAAATGCGGTGTGGTAATGCAGGATGGCTACATTTTTTCTGATACCATTGCCAATAACATTGCCCTAAGTTCAGGCAGAGTTGATACTTCCCGCCTGATAGAGGCTGCAAGACTGGCAAACATTCAAAATTATATCGAAAAACTGCCCCTGAGTTACAATACAAAAATAGGAATGAACGGCCAGGGGCTTAGTGGAGGACAAAAACAACGAATGTTGATTGCACGGGCCATTTATAAAAATCCATCATTTCTGTTTATGGATGAAAGTACAAGTTCGCTTGATGCAGAAAATGAAAAAGCCATTATGCATAATCTCAACAGCTTTTTCAGCAGTCGCACAGTGGTTGTGGTTGCACACCGATTAAGTACAGTTAAAAATGCTGACCAAATCGTAGTGCTTGATGAAGGGGAAATTGCAGAAGTTGGTCATCACCATGAACTCATAGAAAAAAAGGGGCAGTACTATCAATTGGTTAAAAACCAACTCGAACTTGGAACATGAGCCATTATGAATGAAAATGAAAACATAGAAATCAGAAATGAAGAAGTGCAGGAAATCCTGGGTAACATCCCGAGCTGGATTGTACGATGGGGTACAAGTATTGTGGTTGGCCTGCTGCTATTTTTGATTGGAGGAAGCTTTATTTACCGGTCACCTTCCGTGATTCACGAAACCATAACCATAACTACAGAAAATCCACCGGCTAAAGTCATTGCCCGATCCGACGGTCAAATTGCATCTTTGTTTGTAACCGACAAGCAGTCAGTTACTTCTGGTGAACCTCTTGCCGTGATTGAAAACCCGGCAGCCTACCAGGATATCTGGAAACTCAAATCATTGCTTGATTCCATATCATTACAAAATCCTGCAAGGAACCTTTCACCATCAACATACCTTGATTTGGGAGAGGTTCAGCCACACTACGAATCATTTAAAAAAGCCTATGACACCTATTGGCATTTTCATGATTTGCAATATTATCCGCAAAAAGCCGTCGCGATTCAAAACGAATTAAAAAAATATATGGTTCTTCTGAACCAGTTAAAGGAACAAAATACAATCATCCTCGATGACCTGTTACTGCTGCAAAAACAATATCAACGCGATTCAACATTGCACGCAGACGGTGTTATTTCAGACCAGGCAATGGACCAGTCCAAAGCCAACCTGCTTCAGAAAAAACTCAAATATCATGAATCTCTCAGCAAAATTTCGGAAACAGAGTTGGATATAGCCCAATTACAGGAAGTGCAAATTGACAACCGAAATAATTTTGAACAACTCAAAAAACAACACCAATTGCGGTTAAATGAAACGTATGAAAATTTAAAGGCTGAGATTAACATCTGGGAAAACAAATATGTCCTTATCTCCCCCATCTCAGGAAATATTTCATTTATGGAATACTGGAGTACCAATCAATCAGTTACATCCGGAAGTACTGTTATGATGGTAATTCCCAAGGATCAGGGAGCCATTATCGGCAAATTGGCGCTTAACCAGGATGGCGCAGGCAAAGTGAAAGCAGGAAAAAAAGTAATCATCAAATTGCGAAATTATCCTTACCTCGAATACGGAGTTCTTGAAGGGAAAGTAGCTGCTGTTTCCATGGCTGCTGAAAATGATATGTTTTCGGTATTTGTTGATCTCCCGGATAAACTCATAACGAACTATGGCATTACCCTTGATTTTACGTACGACATGGAAGGAAATGCAGAAATCATTACACAAGATATCCTGTTGATTAATAAACTTCTAAATCCCATCAAGTCAGTTTTGAAGCGAAACTCTTCATGAAAAATTCAGGAATAACACCTATTACTAAACACGTATTCCCATTACCAGGATGTCATCAATTTGATCGTACCCGTTTTTCCATTCTAAATGAAAATTTTTTAGCTTTTTATGTTGCGATTGCATATCTAAATGAGATATACTGGTAAGTAATTCTTCAAATTTACTTGCTTTAAGCCTTGTTCCGGTTTCGCCTCCAAATTGATCAATATACCCGTCTGAAAATAAATAAATTATATCATCCTTTTTAAGACGAACAGAATGATTTGTAAACGAAGCTTTTTCGTTGATTTGAATACCTACCGGCATTCGATCAGGTTTAATTCTGTGTAAACCTTCTTCTGAGATGATAATCAGTGGATTATTAGCCCCGGCATATTGCATTGTTTGATTTTGCTGATCGATGACGCACAAAGCTATATCGATACCATCCTGCGTTTCGTAATCATCACCGGTTTGTCGTAACGATGATTTTACTTTATTTCTAAGTTCATTCAGAATAATATTTGCCTGGAGAAGTTCCATGCCGCTAACCACCTCATTTAATAATGTAAAACCAAGCATGCTCATGAAAGCACCAGGAACTCCGTGGCCGGTGCAGTCTGCTGCTGCAACAATGGTTTGACCTTTTGCCCGCGTGATCCAGTAAAAATCTCCACTTACAATGTCCCTCGGTAAATATAAAATAAAATGTTCGGGCAGCATGTGATTGATCATATCTACGGGAGGAAGCACTGCCGACTGTATCTTTTGCGCGTACGAAATACTCTCAGTGATGCTTCTGTTCTTGGCAGCCAGGATGTTGTTTAATCTTCTCTTTTCAATATACCTTATTGCAAGCATAATGGTAATGAGCAGGATGGAAAACGAGGTTGTAGCAAACAGGTATTTTTGAGTTTGATGTTGTTTTAACTCCGCTTCTTGTATCGATAGCTGCGATTTTTGTAACTCAATTTGCTGCTCTTTCTTTTCGGTTTCGTATTTGGTTTCCATTTCCACCATTTGCTGATGGGTTTTTTCACTCATGATGGTATCCTTCATTGCAGTATGCTGAATGAAATAATCAAGAGCAACTTTGAACCTTCCAGTTTTTTCGGCATTTTCATAAAGGCTGTGTAACAATTCATAGATCAGCTCCTTATTATCAATTTTTTTGGCCAGTTCTAGTCCCTGAATAAGGTGTTTCTCAGCCTGCTTATCTTCTTCCATCTTCATAAACAATACGCCGATATTGTTAAAAGTATGGGCTAACCGCTCAAGGTTGTTGTTCTTTTTATGGATGCTTAGTGTTGACTGATGGTATTTAAGTGCCTCGGAATAATTTCCTGTTTTACCGTAGATTGTACCGATATTATCCCGAATGATGGCAGCATATATTTCATATCCATGTTTCTCAAAGTATTCAAGCGCAAGTTGATAATGATGCAGGGACGAATCGATCAAGCCCATTTCCATAAATACGCTTCCCAGGTTATTGTCGGTTTTTGCAACCTGAAGATTGTTTTCGATCCGGATATTCAGACTGCGCGCGTTGGAGAAATATTCCACAGCCTTTTGGTAATTGTTCATGTAGTAATATATCCCGCCAATATTGTGCATGTTATTTGCCATCCCGGCATCATCATTCAACTGCTCCCTGATGTTCAGCGATTGCAACTGGTAATCAAGTGCCTGATCGAAATTACCGGCTTTCCGGTGAAGCACACCCAGATTGCTCAATGTCATTGCCTTACCTTTGTTATTTTTAATGCTTTCATAAATATCCAATGCATTGTTGTAAAAATACTTACAGGTATCGTATTCACCCCTAACCTGATAATGGCTGCCAATAAAATTCAGCGCCCTGCCAATTTCTGCCGAATCCTCCACCTCATTCGCCATTTGCAAATATTTATACGCATATCTGAGCGCACTGTCTGGTTCGGATTTTTGGTATTCGGTGTATATTTTTTCGATAACACCAAGTTTCTTATCACTTTCGACGTCCCGGAGATTGTTTTTCAAAGAATCAATCAACGGGTTTTGGCAGTAGCTTCCGGTAAATAGAAAAATTATGCTTAATGCAGTAAAAAAAATTCTTAACATACAAGGATGTTTTTCCGGATGTTAAATAATGGATGTTATTTTCAGATTTTCTTGAGTAGTTTCAATTTTATCCGCCGAAAACTGGTTGTTCAGAAGATTAAAAGTACACAGTTGTCCGGAAAATATTTCCCCGGCATTTGTAAGTAATTTTACAACCTCACTAACCAATAACGAGCCGGTAACACCGGTAAGCATACCAATCTCACCATTTCCTGAAAGGTTATCCCGGTTGATAGGTCGCTCAGGATATAAACACCGTAAGGTAGGCCCGGTTTTTCCACTGAAAACTGTAAAACTTCCTTCAAACTCCCGGCAAACGCCATATACCCAGGGTTTCTTCAAAATAACACATGCATCATTGATTAAATACTTGGCAGTAAAATTATCAGTGGCATCTACGATAATGTCATATTCCTGGCAAAAGCCGAGTGCATTGTTTGGAGAAAGACAAATATTGTGAATGTTAAACTTTACCAGGTGATTTATTTGCTGTAGTTTATCCCTTGAAATAATTGCCTTTTGCTTGCCCAGATCTTTTGTTCCGAAAAGAATTTGTCCTGGTAAATTTTTCTCTTCGATGACGTCGTTGTCAAGTATTCCGATAATCCCGACTCCAAGAGATGTAAGATACTGTAATACAGGAGCACCTAATGCACCGGCACCAACAACCAAAACACTTGCATTCTTAATTTTTTCAGCCCCTTCAAGCCCTATTTTATCCAGATTTATCAGTTTTTGATAACGCCTGATTTCCTGTTGTGATAGTACAGATGATTCCATATGCTATTTTTTGACCGTATAAAGATATAAATTTTATAAAATCAGTTATTTAAAATTTACTATTCCATTGAAATCATTCATCCTTGAGCATAAAAAAACCGGGTAAGTACCCGGCTTCCATTGTTACTGTTATGATAATTAAAAGAAAAATGCAACTCCAACATTAAAAGGATACAATTCAGGTCCTTTATCAGTTTCAAAAAGTGGCATTAGATAATAATTGGCATATAGGTTAAGAGCCTGGTAACCAATGCTTGCCGTTAACCCGTATCGCAATGAATTCAGGTTAAAATCATCCCGGTTTTTATCTTTTTGCTTGCTTCCGCTTTCTTTGTAAACCACTTTTGTATGTGAACCAATCTTAAGCGATCCAATGATTCCGGCCGAGATATGCAGTCTTTTACTTCTTTTATTGCCGCCAATTTGTGTTTCCAAAATCAATGGAACAGTTAAATAGGTGGTGGTTAATTTACTTTTTGCCAGGTTAATTCCAAGGTCATTGTAATCCAGTTCCTCAATAAAACCGGTTTCCTGATTTTTAACGATGTTGTTGTTATTATCAAAAAAGTAATTGGAAAACTCAAATCCCATACCTGTTGTCAGTCCAATCCGGTCGGTACCCAACCCAACACCATATTCCAAAAAATTAATGTTTACATTGACAGAACGCCCGGTATTTAAATCCATATACTCCTCTCCTTCCGTCCTGCTAAGGTTAAAATCCGGATCAAAATAATTATTCAGTCCAATCTGAAATCCTGCCCAGTGTCCTTTAAAATCTTTTCCCCGGTGTTTGTCCGACACCTCATCATCAAATTCGGTATCTTCCTCTTCATCTTCTATATCGAGCACTTTCACAGAAGTATTTCCATCTTCATCTTCGATGATTTTGATGCCTTTTTTTCCAAACCGTATTTTTGTGGTATCGCTGTCTTCACGATAATCAAGCAACGGTTTTTCGCGAATGGTGATTTTAACGCCATCATCGTAATCCCTGATCTCAAGTAAACCAAACTCTTCCAGGTCAAAATGTACTTCATCGTCCTCTATTTCAATATCAACTTCGTCCTCGTCAATCTTTGAATTTTCAAGTTCCCGCAGCAACTGCTCGTTTATTTCACCAATGGCTTTGTTGATATCTTCTTCTGAAGTTACCGCATTTTCGTTGAGTATTTCAGAAATTTCAGAACCTTTTAATTTAAAAATCACACGATTATCGTCATGTAAAATGGTAACCAGGTCATCGTCATGTACTTTGATTTGAACACCTTCATCAGATTCTTCCAGGTTCAAAATTTCTTTACTGCCAAGCCAGATGGTTGTTACTCCGTTTTCTTCAATTACATTTACCAACCCGGCGGGTTCATTGTATTCGGTGGTATCCTGACTATATGCAGTAAATATCATTGATACTGCAATCATCATTATCATCGCGCTTTTCATCTTTTTAAAATTTGTGTCCAAATCTGAAATTTGGCACTCATTTCAATCATGGT
>CAZAMT010000115.1:6362-12043 GCA_964486145.1 uncultured Bacteroidales bacterium | reverse complement strand
AATTTTATTTGAGATATATGAATGAAGTACATGAAATTTTAACCCGTACACGCATCTTTCATCATGTTTCCTCACAGGATATTTTAAAAATATTATCCCATGTCCATTATCAGGTAAAACATTTTGAACAAGATGAAATCCTTGCCCTGTCTAATGAAACGTGTCGAAACCTGATGATTGTGCTTAACGGTTCTGTTAGGGGTGAAATGGTGGATTATTCAGGAAAAGCAATAAAAATTGAAGACATATGTGGACCTGATACAGTAGCCTCGGCCTTCATTTTTGGAAAAGACAATGTCTTTCCGGTTGACATTACAGCAAATGAACCAACTGATGTGCTTTACATAAATAAGGAAAGCTTATTGGGCATCTTTCAGGATCACAAACAGGTATTATTGAATTTTTTGAATATTGTTTCTTCAAGATCGCAGTTTTTAACAGAGAAAATGAAATTTCTTTCGTTTAAGTCTATTCAGCAAAAGTTGGCTTATTATCTTTTATCACTTGCTAAGGATAACGAAACCATGATTGAATTAACCAAATCCCAAACCGAACTGGCCGTAATTTTTGGGGTTGAAAGGCCATCATTGGGAAGGGTGATTGCCCGCTTGGAAGAAAAAGGCATTATTGAGATCGATAAAAGGCAGGTTAAACTTAAAAATGTGGATGCGCTTAAGAAATTGGCTGTTTAAATCACTTTTTTTACAAAAAAAAAGGGGCTCATGAGCCCCTTTTTTCTATCGCGATGTGCTTTATCTAATAATCAATATTTCTTTATTGATTACAGATCCATCCACCAATTGCAGAAGGATTTGATATGAACCTTGAGCAAATGAACTGCTGTTGAATTCAATTACATCTGTATCAACGGTTTCAATGCTCTTCACTAACTGGCCGGATGAGGTAAATATAAATGCTTTTTTAACATTCATATCCGGGTTATTAATATAGAAGAACTTCGTTGCCGGATTTGGATATACCTTGATATACCTGGTGATAGCTTCGTTGATACCCACAGCAACGCTGAAGTTCACCGTGTATGTATTTGTGGTAGATCCATCCTGTGCAGTTACCACAATGGTTGCATTTCCCGGAACATCAACTGCTTGTGTTGCATCCATACTTGCAGTATTGTCATTCAATACACCATCAATTGCCGGAGCTGTTGTGGTTCCTGCCGGTAATTCAACATTGTATGTCAACGTCGCTGCATCAAATCCGGTAACCGTGGTTCCGCCTACTGTCAAATCACTGAGCGTAGCATCGGTCGATGGCGCAGCAATGGTGAAGTCAACTGTGTACGTTTGCCGCGATCCATCTTCGGCAGTAACTACAACTGTTGCTGATCCATCCACTGTGGTGGCCTGCGTGATGTCAACAGTGGCACTGTCATCATTGGCAACTGCATCTACAACGGAAATGTCAGTTGTTGCATACGGATGCTCCACGGTGTATGCTAACGTCGCTGCATCAAATCCCGTAACAGCCGTTCCATCCACTGACAATGAAGCAAGTGTTGCATCACCGGAGGGAACATATACAGAGAAATTCACCGTGTACGTTAATTCCGTTGTTTCATCTTCAGCGGTTACTACTATCGTTGCTGTTCCTCCGGTGGAAGCCGGTTGTGTTATCGATTTTGTTGCGTAACTGTTACTTGTTACCGCAGTTACAACCGGTGTGTTGGTTGTTCCCTCGGGAAGCACAACATCATATGAATATGTTCCGCTGGCAAAACCCTGTAATGGCGTTCCGTTAATTACGATACTGCTTAATGTTGCATCCGTTGATGGTGTTGCAGGAACAACGAAATCAATTTCGTATGTATTGGAAGTACTGCCATCCTGCGCTGTAACAACTACCAAAGCAGTGTCATCAATCGCGACAGCCTGCATATAACCAATGGTTGCATAATCACTTTGAGCTACTGCACTTACTACCGGAGGATTCATTGTACCAGCCGGCAACGTAATTACATATTCGTAGGTTCCATCGATTAACCCTGTGAATAATGTTCCACCGTATCGCAACTCACTAAGCAACGCGTTTGTCGAAGGATTCACGGCAAATGTTGCATCACTTGTATCGGCTACATCAAAATCATTGGCCAAACGCACGCGGACGAGGTACTGGTCTGAAACTTCAGTTGGTGTCCATGTGTAAATGTTCTCACCAACCACTGCTTCAAAAGCACCGGTAAGCGTTGACCAACTGGTTCCGTTATCATCACTTACAGCGATGGCCACATTTGCGTCTATACCTTGTAACGTGAAGGTGATATCTACATCTTCGCCATACAGGTAATTCTCAGCGCCGTTCGGCTCAGAAATAGCAATGCCTTGTGGTTCACTGACGATGGCGAATTCACCGGATAAATCATTGATCGTGTTATCCGCAGAATTTGAAATTCGTACCTGCGCCGTTTCATTGCTTCCCGGATCAGGAACTGTCCAGTTGTAGGTGTTTTCATCGCCATTTGCAGAGAAAATTGAAGATACGATGGCGTTCCATGTTGAACCGGCATTTGTTGTATACTCAATGTCAACATTGTCAACACCCACAGATGACCAGGTTATTGCATATTGCTCACCTGCCAGCCACTGATCGTCTGTCATCGGGTTATCAACGGTAATCGACTCGGTAACTTCCTGAACAGTAAATACATTGTCGGAAACATCCATATTACCGGCATCCTGTTCGTCAGTTACCTTCACCAGGCAGTTGGTTGAGCCTGTGATGGTCAGCGGAATATTTACCACAATCGTATTGCTGCCGTTGGCAGATGCATTGTCGTCGGATAACAACATCCAGCTCGATCCATTATTCATGGATATAGAAACCTTCACTGTTGTTGCATTTCCGATGTTGGTATATTCAACATTCATTTGATCACCGGCACTGAATGTTTCACCGCCGTTTGGTGCATCAACTGTAATGGTATTTGAAACATCGGAAAGTATTACACCAACAGCATCACTGAGTGTTGCATCCGAAGCATCCTCGATTTTAATGGATGAACCGGCATAAACATTATCAATACCGCTTACTGTCCAGTTATACGAACCCAATGCTGCATTAATTCCGGTTGCAATATTGCTCCAGGTTGAACCATCAGTTGAATAGGTAAGTGTCACATTATCTACATTGATGCTTGTCCAGTCAATGGAAACATTGTTTCCATTTGCAAGATACAAACCTTCTTCAGGACTTGTCAACGTAAGTTCGGTAACTGCTTCAATTATAGTAAACGGATTGTTGCTGACATCCACAACCGTAGCATCCAGTTTATACCTTACTTTCATCAATGCAGTTGTTACAGGTGTTGCATCCGCCGGTATCATCATTGAAATGCTGTTATAACCTGTTTCTGCTGTCACCTCATCCATTATCTCCCATGTGGTTCCGTTATCTTCTGAGTATGAAACGATAACTGCCTGTTCGGGTCCGTCATTGTTAAACTCAAAGTCAAACCCATCACCCTGTGTGAATGCTTCACCACCATTGGGTGCAACAATGGTAATGGAAGGATCAAATTCCTGAACGGAGAATGAACCGGAAAGGTCGCTGAGCGAAGGATCACCAGCATCATAAATTTTAACCTGGTATGTGCCACCCACCATGGAACTTTCAACGGGTGTGGTATAGAAATTATCACCGTCCTGTGAAAGAGCCGATTTTGCAAGTGTATCACCGGTGGAAACGCCACCTTCCATTAAGACCAGTGTTACATTGTCAACATTGTAACTGTACCATTCCAGTGAAATGTTTTCACCAGTGAAGTAAATATCACCATCAACGGGAGCATCCATGGTAAGTTCTACCGGTGGTTCCGCGATGTTAAATACGCCATCACTTTCATCATTGAGTGAACTGAAATAGTCATCAACCCGGATCAATGCCTGTGCTGATGGTTCAAGATCGATTGTTTCGATCTCAACGGTATTGATACCCGTTTCCGTCCATGTCCAGTCATCCACGTTATACCAGTTGTTTCCATTGTCATAGGAAACTGCAATTGAAATGTATGTAGGGGCAGCATTTAGTTCAAATTCCACTGTCTGTGTGCTGCCAATGGTCCAGGTTTCACCTCCGTTGGGTGATAATACCGTGATTGAAGGTGGTACATCTGTAAGTGTAAATGCATCACTCACCGCTACTACTGTCTTATTATCGGAATTCACCACTTTTATTTTGGCATTTGTGGTTGGTGTCAAATCAGCCGGAATATTCCACAAATACGTATTGTATTCAGGCTGGGTCATTACGTTGTCTGCCATTTGAACCCATGTTGCCCCGCCATCAACGGAGTAGTGGATATCCACAGAGTCAACGCTTGCAACTCCATATGCTATCTCACCTTCATCACCGATAAGCCAGCGTGCATCTGATGTTGGTTCCATCACATCAATGCTTGAAGGAGGATCAACTATTGTAAATACATCGTCGCTCAAATCTTTGATATGCGGTGCATCCTGTTTCCTGATGCGGATTTGGAACCTGTCACCCGCGCTTAATTTGTGATTTTTCCATGTACCTGTTTGGGTATAATTTTTATAAATATCCCATTCGTACTGGTTTAATCCGCGAACGGCTTCCATTTCATCAACATCGTACCATGTAGATCCTGAGTCGGGACTGAGGTTAATGTCTACCCAGGTATCAAGGCCGTTGTAATTGAACTCAATGGTTGTTGATTCATAAAATACGAAAGATTCTCCACCGTTTGGATCCACAACGGTAATACCTACCGGATCGGGTGAAATTGTAAACACTTCACTTTCACCATAAACAGTGGCATCGGAAGCATCAGAAATACGAATCATACAATTTTCAGAATACATACCCGGATCTGCAACTGTCCAGAAATATATATTTGAACCGTCCTCTGATGGAATGCCGGAGACAACGGGTGTCCATGTTGAGCCGAGATCAGAGGAATAATCAATGTTCACTTCAGATACAATAAGTCCTTCCCATTCGATCAAAACCTGTTCACCGGAAACCAGGAATTCATCCTGTTCAGGGGTTTCCACGGTAATGGATGGCATAGGTTCTGCCAGTTCGAATACATCGGAAGTATCTCTATTTGAATCATCCCAGGATACCCTTGTCATGATTCTACAGTTGGCAGATGGTGTCTGATCAACATCCGGCGTCCAGTAGTATGTGTTGGTTCCGGGTTCTGACCAGTACCAGTTTCTTATTTCTTCCCATGTCAGGCCATCATTGTCGGAGAAAAGTATATCCACATCAACCCACTGGTCGGTTTCATAAACAATGGGCACTTCTTCACCGATGTTATAAACAGCTTCAGCGAGTGGTTCAATCATTGTAATGGTTGGAGGATTGTCACCATCGGTAATGGTAAATGGACCTGTAACCTCGTGCATATCCAAATCTACCGAATTACTCACGCGTATGTAACAGTTTGTTTTTGTACCATCTACATCCGGAAGTTCAACATCGGTTCCATGATGACCATCACCAAAGGATTCATCTTTAATGTGGATCCAGGTAGCGCCACCGTCCACGGATACTTCCACGGTAATGTCATCAACTTTTCTTAGTTCAAATTCTATCCAGGGCCAATCGTGGTCAACAAATGTTTCTCCTTCATAATCTGCATAAAGGATTAATTCTGGTGCATACTGAATGGAGAACACGTTGTCGGATGTGTCATA
>CAZAMT010000115.1:3209-6262 GCA_964486145.1 uncultured Bacteroidales bacterium | reverse complement strand
CTGAGCATTAACAATGATCTGTTCATCCGGATTGTATGTTCGTATACTCATATCCTCATCAATGAAATATTCCTCACCACCCGTATTTGGAGAAAGCAGCTCAATGGCCGGATAGTCTTTCATGATGGTAAATGATGAGGTAATGGAGAACATTCCTGGATCCGCAACGCTGGTCAGTCGCAGTTTGCAATTGTTCATCGTGGAATCAACGGTTGGTGCAACAACATGATGTCCATTGTTTCCATTGACACTTGGAACGTTCATTTCCAGGTTACTCCAGGTGGAACCACCATCAAGGCTCAGGTCAATGTTTACCTCATCAATGGATGTACTCTCCCATTGTACTCGCCCGGGATTACCTTCCACCCAGGGATACCAGGGGGCGTAAGCAGATAGCGAAGGTGCTGGTTCAACCAATTCAAAGGGTGTATCATTCACATCATCTCCATCATCGGAAGTGATGATGATGTATGCATCGGGATCCGGGCCATATTGGTTTATATCAATATTCCAGTTCACCGTATTTGTACCCGGTGTTGCATCAAACCCTGACCATCCGATTTGCATGTCAGGATCTGTTCCATTACTGGAATAATATACCTCTACGTAGGTACCCGGGCCATTGACTTCGAATTCAATGGTGTATTCCCCACCAATGGTTATTTGCTCGCCACCGGCAGGATTTACCAATGTAATGGACGGCGGATCACCGGCAATGGTAAACAATGATGATACTTTGTAAACAGAAGCATCGCCTGCATTGGTTACTTTCACCCTTGCATTGCTGTTGGTTCCGGTAATTGTTGGAATGGTCCATGATAATGCATTCGATCCTCCGGAGATATGCTCATCATCGTAAATGATCGTCCATGTTGCACCTCCATCAAGTGAATAATGAATATCCACGCTGTCGGTTTTGAATGTTTCAAATTCAATGTCAATGACATCTCCCGAAACGAGGTAATCGCCACCGCCAGGGTTATGAATGGCAGATATTTCCGATGGGCGAGGCAGAATGGTAAACACTGCATCGGATGTATCGCCAAATGTTCCTTCCCAAGTAGTGTAATGACAACGCACCAGGCAGGTATCCGAACCATCAAAATAGGAATCGGGAGCGAAAGTCATTGACTTGCTTGATTCATCACCCATCCAGTCTCCTGCGACATTCTCCCAGGTTTCGCCTTTATTGTAAGATACATCAACATCAACCCACGTATGTATCTGGCCGTAGTTAACCATGGATACGGTAATATCATTTCCGGCTGTGTAGGATTCACCGCCGTTTGGTTCAACAACGCGCAATGGTGAACCATCAGAAATGGAGAATACATCCGACAAATCAACGATGGAACCATCATTTGAATTGGTAATCCGGATGTAACAATTGAAATGGTCACCGGTAACATCGGGGGTAGTCCATGGCCAGTAGTTGTTGCCTCCCATACCGACAGGATAGTCAGTAACAATGGTTTCCCATGTCAGTCCGCCATCGATGCTTAATTCAATATCCACGGCATCCACTAAAATGGCTTCGAAAACAATGCCATGTTCCGTATTTGGACTTAAAAATACTTGCTGATGCGGCCTCTGCACGTTGATTTCCGGGGCAGCATATTCCAATGCCCAGTTGTATTCGCCATCTGTATAACGTGGCATCCATGCAATGTAATAGGATTGACTTGCTGCTACTTCAATCGTAACTTTTGATTGAAGATCACATGCATCGTCATCCTGGGCAATCATGCTTCCAGAGCAATCGGTATAAACTTCAAGGTAAGTATCCTTTGAAGTTAAACCGCAGGTTGACACAGTTATTGCAGTATCCTCTGCAGCCGTGTACACGAACCATTGTTCGAGTCCGTACTGGTTGTTGGCATGGTTAATACCCAGATCCACGATTACTGCATTTTCACATTTGGTACCATCAAGGGTTTCGCTGATTCCATAAACCCGTACATCGCCATTTTCGGCGGTAACTTCAATGAGCATTCCCTTGGCAACGGCAGCATCCTCAGCGGGGACAGTAACTCCATCGGACTGGTAAATTTCGAATGAAGCCAGACCTGAAACAGCAAGTCCTGAGCGCAACTCACCAACTGTTGTACCCGAAGGCACTCCAACCAATGAATCAGGATCGGTTACGGGTGCTCCATAATCAGAATGTGTGATAAAATTCCTGTTACTGGCAGTAATGGTTGCTTCAAATTCAATGGTTCCGAAAACGGCAGGAACCGTTTGGTTATAATTTAACGAGTCAAACCAGGCCCGGCGGTTATCGCGTTCACCCCAGTCATCGTCATCATTTACAACGATATCAAAACCGGCAAGTGTTGTTCCCTGCGTAATTCCCAAATCAGAGAATGGGATACGCAGCATGGCGTAATAACGTGAGCCTTCATTATTCCAGTTGTATATCTCTACTTCTACATTGGCTTCCTGGCCTTCCGGGTAGCCCACTTCACCGTCCCTTAGCAAAATGCGAATATCATCGGCATAGCCGGATGACTTCGCATTGTCTGCATCAAACAGCAGTTCCACGCAGTCATCATCAGTGGGGTTTTCAGAATTCCAGTAATCAATATAGTTATCTGTAATTGAAAAATGGATGAACAGGTTGGATGTGTCTGAAACGATTTTAAATTCACCGGAGATATCATCATCGGGCACAACCGGGCCTTCCGAAAAATAGTTGAGATAGCCGGAAACCGGGATGGTATCCCAGAAATCGGGATCTCCTGTTCGCCAGTAGTCATCGTGCAGATCAACTTCGGATATAAGGAGGGGAGCCTCTACATTTAATTTGTATTCACTGGTGGTAGTGCCATCTTCGGCAGTTACAGCAGCTACCATGCTGCTGGTAAGTACTGTTGTTCCAACAACCGGGCTTCCGCCGGGGCCGTCAAGAATTTCAACAGACGCGTAATCGGAAAGCGTCAGACCATCCATCAGGGTTTGTGCGGTTACACCCTGGCCAATATGATATATGGAATCCTGTACATCGGAAAGTATACCAACCACAGATGAAAGAATTTCGTTTTCGGTTGAGGCGG
>CAZAMT010000115.1:0-3109 GCA_964486145.1 uncultured Bacteroidales bacterium | reverse complement strand
CCAAATTCATAAATGGCATTTCCCCTGTCGGTCCAGCTTGCAGTGCCGAAATATTCGGGGGCAAGCCAGTTTCGGCTATTGGTTGAGTGCCAGCACAGAGCGGCTTCCCTTGTTCCATCTCCGTCGCAGTCATCAATTTGTAAATCAAAACCGATGGCGTCCTGCAGATAACCACCAAATGGTTCCAGTTCGATCTTTATTTCCATGGTGTAACTTCCGGAAGTATTTTCCGAATTGGCAATGGTAACACCTCCAGATGGTGAAGTTCCGTTATACGGACACATGATTTGAAAATCATTGCCATCGTAATTCGGAGGCGGATCAAGCGGATCGGGGTTCTTCGAATTGTCCAGGTCCAGGAATACCTCAATGTTATCGTTTTGCCAATCATCCGGATTTCCAGTGAATGGCACGTCATCGGTAACATTTACCAACAGGTAGAGGGTATCACCTGCCCAGACGGCTTTAAACTCTGCCGAAAAGTCGGTTGGATCATCGATCTCCCCGTCAATGTGGTTACTGATGGGCTGGAAGGATGTCATTGCATCCCACGCCGCGTCACTTCCATCACCGTCAATCACCGGCGGTGATGCTGCTTCGGGAATCTCAAGATCCCACGACCATTGAGCATGCAATGAAAACATGCTCAAACAAAGGATTAAACATAATCCCATCATACGTACAAATGTTCTTGTCATGATTTGATTTTTAATGATTATTTGTGTTGTTTTTGTTGAATTGCATTTCAGGACACTTTCCGGGCTTCCGGAGAGCGGTTTATGAAGGAGCATTTTAAACATACCAGTACCAATAAAAATAGCGTTACGCATTCTATTACAAATATTTGCTCCAAAAAAATCAGGTTACGGCAGGATCACATAAGTTAGATTGTCTTGCAGACAATTTTCAAAGGACTAAAATAATGCCTGTGTTTGACGTGTGCAATACTCATTTGTGAGTATTTTTTACACCAATCCATTTTCAACGCAATACAGGATTAATTCCGGAGTGTTTTTGCGGTTGGTTTTTTCGAGCATGTTGCGCCGGTGGGTATCTACCGTATTTTTACTGATACAAAGAAGATCGGATATTTCCCTGCTGCTTTTCCCCTGTACAAGGTATTTGGCAATGTCCAGTTCGCGTTTGCTTAGCATTTGGGAGTCAGCATTAATCTCATCCTGTAAAAACTTTTCAAGCACAGGTTGTTTGTTTCCGCTGATAGAAAAATCTACCCTGTCGGGTTTATTGATGTGAGAAATATCTGTACAGACATTAAGCATCAAAACAGGGTGTCCTTTTTTATCGCTTTTATAAACAGAGGTCTGTCTGAGTATACGCTTATAATATCCGTTTTTTTGTTTTATGCGAAAATCCATGCTCAATGTATGATCCATGGGGGCAATCTTTAAACTCCCGGCGAGGTTAAGAAGTTTACCCAACAGCGATAAGACAAATACCTGGTCGTCAGGGTGTATGAAATCGTAAAATGAATGAAGACTGAGTTCCTTCACATCATATCCCAATACAAAACTGACATTCTTATCAATATAAGGAAAAGATTTTTTCTTTAAATCGGTAATGTAAAGGAACTGGTTGGATAACAGGAACTGGTTTTTCAAGGCATTCAGATCAAACAGATCCACATGGTAATTGTCAATCTTTGAATCGAATACCAATCGGTCAAATCTTTTGATTAAATCTTTGGTTAAATGATTTTTCATTCGGTTGCCAATGTTTTTTGTGTGTTTAAATATTTGGTAATTTAAATTTAACAAAATAATTGGCATTAGACAATACCCGGGCTCGGGTATTTTTGCAATGTTCAGTTTTTCTGATAAATTGTTTGTATTGTTCACATCACCTGTTATTTTATCTAACAAAAAGTTTGAATTAGCGGTTACAATTTCCTTTATTTGGATATTCGGGTATGAGTGAGTACAAAAGATGTATTTCTTTGCCTGGTTGAGTATTGGGTATATTTTTTTATTTAAACTATTTTAATACTTGATCAACGAATTATTGGTTAGAATTATCAGTGTTAGTTAAAAATATTTTTATGCATTTCCATACAATTATTATCGGCGCGGGCCAGGCAGGACTTACAGCAGGATTTTACCTGAAAAGAGTTGTACGTTCATTGCTTATTCTTGAAGCTTCAAAAGAGGTAGGCTCTTCTTGGAAATCGAGATATGACGCTCTTACCCTGCTCACACCGGCGAAATACAATGCACTGCCAAAATTTGGTTTTCCATTGCCACCCGGGCAACATCCCGATAAAAATGAAATGGCATCTTATCTTAAACATTATGCAGGGTTCAATGATTTACCTGTTCATTTGAATCAAACGGTAAAACTGCTTAAAAAACAAAATGGAGATTTTTGGATTGAAAGTGACATCAACAGTTATGTGACCAGCAATGTTATTATTGCAACCGGCGCACACCAGCATCCACGGTATCCAAAGATTCCGGTAGATACTGGTAATGAGCTGTTCCAGGTGCACAGTGCGAACTATAAAAATCCATCGCAAATACCCGGAAAAAAAGTTTTGATTGTTGGCAGTGGTAATTCAGCATCCGATATTGCTCTTGATCTTTGCAATACACATGAAGTATTCATGTCGGTGAAACGAAAACTTCGGTTCAGGAATTTTTATACATTGGGGAAAAGCTGGTTCTGGTGGAGAGAAATAACTGGTTTGATGCATGTTTCTGCCAACTCGTATTTAGGGAACTATTATAAAAAGAAAAAGGAACCGATTTACAGGAAAAATTTAAAAGCGAAGATAGCCAACAGACAAATAACGGTGAAATCTCAGGTAAAAATGATTAATGGAAATCAGGTAACCTTTCAATCCGGTGAAAAGGAGGATTTTGATGCTGTCGTTTGGGCAACAGGTTTCACCACTGATTTGAGCTGGGTTAACATTCCGCAACTTTTTGATCTCAATGGAAATCCCAAGCATAAAAAAGGAGTCAGTAATGTTCCGGGATTGTATTTTCTTGGATTTGAATGGCAGCGAAGCAGAAGTTCATCCCTGATTGCAGGAACTGACAGAGACGCGAGATACATTGTTAAACGGCTGTTATTACGGGAGGTATAGAATAAT
>CAZAMT010000114.1:0-12047 GCA_964486145.1 uncultured Bacteroidales bacterium | reverse complement strand
CTTCCACCTTTGGCGGGACAGGTTGTGTGTGTTAAAACTTTGTCGTGGGTGTTTCTTTATTATCCCACAAGGATTTATTTTTGAACAATTTCAAGAGGTATTCTTCCGATTTCTGATGCAATTTCTGAAAAAGAACTGTAATAACTCCCGAATATTTTTTTTGTTCCCGATAAGCATAACATATCAATCCAGGCATCCTGAATGGCTTCTTTGCTGTTTCGGTTGTAACTCCTTTTTTTATATGTAATTATTTTTTCTTTAAACAAACCTCTAAGCTTATTTTCCTCTTTTTCTGAATCTGTTGCAAGAAAAAAGTTGGTATTCCCGTTGATATCAATTTCTTCCTGCATTTTAGTAATAAAAAGTGCCGTCGGACTGCTGTTAACCGCGTTTACATTGTCGCTTCTCCGGATATGCACCCCAATTGTGTTCTCATTATACTGAGCGGTTAGCTTATCCTTTTTTTCTTCGATGAACGGAGTTGGTTTCAAATAAGAAAAAGGTTCCTTTCCTTTAATAAAGGAGGTTTCCGTTTGAATGTAAATGTTTTTTAAATCTTGAAATTCGGATGACAGGTCCTTGTTATTTTTCATTTGCACAATATCCCTGTTGAAAAAAATCGAAGAGGCTGATGGCATCCTCATGTTGTAGAGAAGTTTTCTGAATGGGTTCAATGATCGTTCAATTTTGCCGTTATCCCTTATGATACTGTATTTTTCAACTACCCGGAAATTTTTAATCAGTTCAAACAAGTCGGCAAAGGCGCAATTACAATCTTTATTTCTTACCCATTCAATTTGCAAGGGCATCTGTAGCATTTTTGATAAATGAACAGCCGAATCCAAAGCCCGTAACCGGTTTCCTAATCCTGCCTGTGGTCTTATTGTAATCATAAGTATTCAAAAAGTATTGATTCCAATGTAATAATAAAACAATTTTAAAGAATTGAGTTGTGTTTTTTGATAAATGGTAGCCTGGTAAATTGATGAATGACAAGTGACGATAATAAAAAACACCCCCAAAATTGTTTTGAGGGTGTTTCATCAAAGAAACGAACTACTAACTACTAAGAAAAGAATACTCTGTATTTTTATTCGATGAGTTCAAATGTTTGTGTCAGTAAATCCTGTGAATTGCCGCCAACATAAACCTCAAATACGCCGGGTTCCGGGCTCAAGGTTAAGTCATCACGATAAAAAGACAAATCACCGGCTGTAAGGGTAAAGGTAACTTCCTTCGATTCACCTGGTTTCAAATAAATTTTCCGGAAACCTTTTAATTCTTTTACAGGCCTCGTAACACTGGCTACCATGTCCCTGGTATAAAGCTGAACAACCTCTTCGCCATCATGGTTACCACTATTTGTTACTTTAATACTGACAGTCAATGTATCCTTTTTTGTTATTTCTTTTGAGCTCAGTTTGTAATCGTCATAAACAAAGCGGGTAAAACTTAATCCGTAACCAAAAGGATACAATGGTGAATTTTCAACATCAAGGTAGTTCGATTTAAATTTCTGGAATTCATCTCCAGCCTGTGGCCTCCCTGTCGAACGCGATCGGTAATAAATCGGAACCTGCCCGACGTTGCGAGGGAAAGTCATGGTTAATTTACCCGAAGGGTTGTAAATGCCAAACACAACGTCTGCAATTGCATTTCCTGCTTCGATTCCCGGATGCCATGTGTGGAGCATCGCATCGGCCAGGGTATCTTCCTCCATTAGGGCCAGTGGCCGGCCACTCATTACTACCAGTACCAATGGTTTGCCTGTTTTTTTCAATGCCCTGATAAGTTTTTTCTGGCTCTCGGGGATAAGCAGGTTGGTTCGGTTGGCCGATTCACCGCTCATTTCACTGGCTTCACCGATAACCACAACTACAACATCTGATTTGGCAGCAATGGTAACAGCTTCCCGGATCATTTGCCCGGGTGGACGCTTATCTATGGATATCTTTTCCCCAAATACATTCACCTTTTCAGCAAATTCAGGATCGTCTGAAATATTTGCCCCTTTGGCATAATGTACCGTGGCTTTATCAGTTAACACATCTCTGAAACCATCCAGCACCGGTATGGCAAGGTTTACATCCCCTGTGGGTGCCCAGGTCCCCAACATGTTGCTTTTATCATTCGCCAGGGGGCCGATGAGCGCAATGGTTCCCTCTTTTTTTAATGGGAGTAGCTGGTTTTCATTTTTTAATAAAACCATTGAGCGGGCAGCAGCCTTTCGTGCAAATTCTCTGTTTTCATCAGTGAGTATATCTTTGGCGGGCCGGCTTTCATCAACGTAACGGTATGGATCATCAAACAACCCCAGTTTGTATTTGGCTTCCAGAACCTTACGGCATGCCCGGTTAATATCTGATTCGGAAATCATTCCTTCTTCAAGCGATGTTTCCAGAGTTGTTAAAAACCCTTCCCCAACCATATCCATATCAAGTCCTGCTTTTAGTGCAAGAGCTGAAACATGCTGTAGATCTCCAATTCCATGAGCAACCATCTCATTTACGGAGGTATAGTCTGATACGATAAAGCCATCGAACCCCCATCGTTCACGCAAAATATCCGTCAATAACCATTCATTACCTGTGGCAGGCACCCCGTCAACATCATTAAAGGATGTCATAACACATCCAACGCCAATATCCACAGCAGCTTTGTAAGGTGGCATATATTCGTTAAACATCCGTTGACGGCTCATATCAACGGTATTGTAGTCTCTCCCGGCTTCTGCCGCTCCGTAAAGTGCAAAATGTTTAACGGTAGCCATCATGGTTGAGGGCGATGTGAGATCCGTTCCCTGATACCCTTTTACCATGGCTTTGGCTACCTCGCTGCCAAGATACGGATCTTCTCCTGCGCCTTCAGCAACCCTTCCCCAGCGTGGATCACGTGAAATATCTACCATGGGTGAGAAATTCCAGAAAATACCATCGGCCGTGGCTTCTTTTGCTGCAACTTGTGCCGTTTTTTCAATTAATTCCATGTCCCAGCTACACGACAGGCCTAATGGAATAGGAAATGTAGATTTATAGCCATGAATGACATCCGAACCAAACAACAAGGGTATTCCAAGCCTGCTTTCTTCAACGGCCATAGCCTGGGTTCTTCGTACTTTCCCGGGACCGTAAACTCCAAAAATTCCACCCACATTCCCGTTTTTTATTTTTTCTTCCACATCACCACTTACAACTGCACCAGTGGGTATACCACCACCCGGGGTGACCAGGTTTAACTGACCGATTTTTTCCTGAATGGTCATTTTACTCATCAACTCGTTTACAAACGAGTCCATTTCACGGTTTTCCGGGTTTGTATCTTTTTGTTGACATGAAAATGAAATAACAACACCAATGATCAATAGCTTATAAAGTTTCAACATACTCTTTATTAAGTTTTATTTGATTTTTATTCTCTCCGTTTTTTCAGAAATCCCGTTTTCGTTAAACGATTCTACTTCTAAATAATATTCTTGTCCAACATTCAAAGCACGCAGTTCATATTTGTTCCGGTCAAATATCATAACCGAATGATTAAGTTTATCTTCGGCAATACCCCAGTAAAGAACATAGCCTATGGCATTATCTACTGATTTCCATGACACATCTGCGTTTCGTTCGTCGGTATGTCTTTTTACCTCGAATGACTTTGGTTTTGCCGGTTTTTTTCCATTGCCATTGCCGAATACACGGAATTCTCCAATGGCAAGGTATTTATTGGGAAAGTATACGTTTTTATATTTCAGGTACCGGGCCTGAACAGGATTCTCCAGTTCGATGTATGCATGCGGCCTGTCTTCCGTATTCTCCGAAAAATCAACGGTTACATCCCAGCTTTTACCATCCGTTGATGTTTCAATAATAAATTGTTGACGCAGCGTATCAGGCTTGCCGAATACAGATGCATTAAAGTCCTGGTAATTCAGTTGAATGGCATTGATGGTCATCATCCTGCCCAAATCCATTTCAAAAAAAATCGAATCGTCATTGCTTTCTGCCACCCACAATGTCCGTATATTTTCATCATTGATCATGTTGATGGAATAGTCCGGATCTTCCTGTTCCAGCATATATCCCTCCTCATTTTCATCAACTACATCGCGTTTAACACCGGTAAGCTCCGAATTGGAGATCACTTTTTTGTCTTTCGATAACAGCATCCAGCCGGTAAATCTGTATTTGTGATCCGCTACATCCACATCGGGAAGAAAATGAGGAAAATCACCATAAGCCGTGTTGACAAACATTTGCCCGTTTTCTTCAAAACCTGCCGGGTACATCCCAATGCGACGTTCAAATTTGTAATTAACGGATATGGCCATGGTCGAATAGTGCCAGTAATTCTCATTGTTGTCTTTTACGGTGCTGCCGTGTCCCGCGCCAGGAAGAAAACCACCCGGTTTGTAAGCCACCGGATTGTATGGAGCATATTCGAACGGGCCAAGCGGGTTTTTACTGGTATAAACACCATCGGCATATACATTCCATTGGGTGCCGGGTGCTCCATATTCTAAGTAGTACGTACCGTTATGTTTCATCATCCACGGGCCTTCGATGAAGGGTTTCAGTTCCGACCTGTGATCCTGCCCAAACCTTTCCCAGCCATGGTTATCCGGATCAAGATTGAACAGATCCGTTTGCTCTCCTTTCGGAATGTAATAATTGTCGGGATCCAGCTCTACACCCCTGATTGGCCACCTGTTGGACGAACCTTCATAGAGGAATACCCTGTTGTCATCATCAACAAAAATATTTGGATCCTGGATACCTCCCGGTGGATTTAAGACTGCATAATTGGTTTGCCAGTCGCCCAGTTCCGGGTTATCTGTTTCGATGATGGGGCCTCTTCCGGAAGGATCTCCGTAAACCAGCACTTTGCCATTTCTCACTGCCGCTGCGGGTGCATTCGAGCCCCTGAAATACCAGTTTTGGGGGCGAATGAACTTCCATGTACGCATGTCGTCGGATGACCAGTACCCATGCGACCGGGTTACAAACATGTAATATTTTCCTTTAAAATTGATGACAGCCGGGTCTGCTCCTGATCGATAGGAGACATCAGTCCGTGCCCGGTAATGCGACATGTAGGTATAATCAATATCTACAGGGTTGCAATAGGTTTTTTTATTATCCGGTTGACTGTTACCCTGAAAATAAAAAAGAAGTAAAATACTTACAACGTAAATGCTTTTATTCATAGGTGAAACTAAGTTTTTTAAGACCATTTTGTACATCTTCATTTTTCATAAATAAATCCCATAGCAATCCGGACCGATAGTTTTCAATCATAACCACAATGGGTCCCTGATCAATGGCCAGGTATTTTTTGGGGAACCAGTCATACTCCAGGCTAAAGGCATCATAAAAGCCATAAGGCCCCATGAGTTTATCACCAAGTTCCTCATAAAAAAACCTCGCAACTTTCATGGATTCTTCGGGGGCATAAGGAAACGATGAAAGTGCTGCAGTGGGGGCAATAACCGAACGGTCGCGATCGGGCTTATGTCCGGCATAACCAACCATTGGATCGGTACCCGTAAAACTGGTATCTTCAGGAAGTTCATGATAGTTTCGTATGCTGTAACTGGAGGTCAGGCCCCAACAGTTTTCTCCATACCCTTCAAAATTTTGAGGGTTTTCAATGCAGTATTGCCTGTTGATCAAAACATGGTTCCGGTTATGCCTCCAGTAATCGGCATATTTGTCTTTCAGATTTCTGGGATTTAAGCCAGGATAGGAATAATGTGCCCAAAAGAGCGGCCCACCTCGCCGGGTATTGCGGTGCTCGAGCTCCAGCGGCATGCCATAGTATTCTTCGTTGCTTGCAATGTTTCCGTTTCGGGCCCATCCTTCATGATATGTTTCCGGGCGTATCGGGTGCGTAGGGGAGGCGGCGCCAAGTATATAGGCAATGATACATTCGTTGTATCCGGTTATTTCGTGGTGCATTTCCCATTCATACTCAGGTGACCAATGCCAGAAAAGCACATTCTGGCCATGCTGGTACCAGTCCCATTCGACGCCATGCCATAATTCAGTTAATTTTTCCGAGAGCACTCTTTCCCGTTCATTTCCATTCTTGAAATACTCAATTACAGCAATCATTCCCTGCACCAGGAAAGCGGTTTCAACAATGTCCCCGCCATTATCTTTTTTACTGAACGGTTTTACTTTTCCTGTTTTACCATCAATCCAGTGCGACCACGCCCCATGAAACCGGTCGGCTGTTTCAAGGAATGAAGTTATCTTCTCTAAGCGGGCAACTCCTTCTTCACGGGTAATAAAACCACGTTCAATACCGGTAAGAATTGCCATAAGACCAAATCCCGAACCGCCGGAAGTGACAACATCTTTATCGTGTTGCGGATAATTTCCATCCATGTGGTATCGTTCTCTTGCCATTCCGGAATTAGGTTCGGCTCCGTCCCAGAAATACTGAAATGTGTTGTGCTGGATGAGGGTCAGCAGAGAATCATCGGAAAGGTGTTTGGTTACCTGTTGTTCCGCAGGTTTACGATTGCAGTGTATAAATCCAAGTGAAAGTATGATGATGCTAATGGGCAGTAATTTTTTCATGGTAAAACGGTTTTTAATAGCTGAATCCAAGTTTTGTCAATGCATGTTGAATCTCGGGTGCTGACATAAAAAGTTGCCATAATAACCCTGTCCGGTAATTTTCTATCATCAAAATTATAGGACCCTGGTCGATGGCAATGTTTGAAGTGGTATACCATTCGGCTGTTATGTTAAATGCATCGTAGAAACCATAAGGTCCCCATAACCGGTCTCCTAACATATAATAAAAATGTTTGATGGCCTTCATTGATGCTTCGGGTGTAAAGGGGATGGATGAAACAGCCGCAGTAGGTGCGATTACGCCCTGGTCGTTGGTCGGGGAATGAGCGGAATACCCCTGGTTGCCATCACTCGCCGTTAATCCCCAGCAATCTTCTGAATAGCCTACATAATTTAATGGATTTATGGCACAGTGCTTTTGATTGATGTGCGTATGGTTTACCGCCTGGTTCCAGTATTGGGCGTATTGATCCTGCAGATTTCTTGGATCAATTCCCAGGAATGAATAATGTTCGAAAAACAACGGACCACCGTAGTTTGGCCCTAAAGGCAACGTAATTCCGTAAAACTTTCCGCCATTCAACATATTTCCATTTCGGGCCCAACCCTGATCATATACATCCCTGGTGATGGCATGGTTTTTTGAAGAAGCGGCCATAACATAGGTAATCAGCGCTTCGTTCCAGCCACGGATGACGTGGTTCTTTTCGAATCCGTAATTTGGTGACCAATGCCAGGTCAATGAATTGTCGTTCTGGGTGTACCAGTCCCACTCAATGGCATCAAGCAAAACGTTGATTTTGTTTATAAGGTTCTTTTCCGCAGTAACCAATGGATTCAAATATTGCCTTACAGTTATGAACCCCATCGCCAGGAACGAAGTTTCCACCAGATCACCCCCGTTATCGTTAGCACTAAATGGAATAACCTTGCCGGTGTTTCCGTTCAGCCAGTGCGACCAGGCCCCGTGGAAGCGGTCAGCCGAAGCAAGAAAATCAATGATGGTTTCAAACCTTTCCATGCCCTCTGCCCTTGTAATGAATCCCCTCTCAATTCCAACAATAACAGCCATGATTCCAAAACCCGAACCACCGGAAGTGACGACATCACCCGAAGTATTTCTTTCTCTTGCAAGACCGCTTACCGGATGACCGAAATCCCAGAAATACCTGAATGTTTGCTTTTGGATTTTTGTAAGTAATTCTTTATCTGATATTTCGGGGAATTTTTTGGTTGAATCCAGTGCTGTATAAATTGTAGTTGAGAAACCCGTAAATTTTTCTCCTTCAATTCCACGTAACGAACTGTCAATGGAAAGGGTGAATTTTTTATAATAACCTAATTCCCCGGAAGTTTTTATAAGAACGGTTTGGTCGTTATCTGAAAAGGTAAATTGTAATCTGGAAACTCCTGCACCTGTCAGATTAGCAGCTTTGGCAATGGTGTTTCTGTCAACAGGAGAGGAAAACGTCAGGGCCATGGAAATATCCAAAGGTATATTTTGAATGGTTCCCGGATGTTGAATATGCTTATCCCCAATATGAATTGATTCAATCTCCAGTTCCCCGATGGTGGTTTTGAATTGGATTTCCATTGCTTCAAAAGCTTCACCATTTGCTCCTTTGAGTGAACCAGATATGGAAATGGTATACGTGGTATTTTCATTTAATACTCCGACAGGGGACATGGCTATTGTTTCATTCTGATTTAGAAAAACGAGGTTTATATCTACAAATTGATTATCATTTCTTAGTGAAATTGCATTCTGTGCTGTTTTTTTATCTACACCCTGCGAAAAAACGAATGTTATGGGCCTGTCAATTGGCACCTGCCCGGTAATTTCCTCATTTAAGCTAATCGGTAAATTGTCAACATATACATTGAGCAATGTTAATGTTTTTACAGTTTGTTCATCGTCACAACCATAGAATGTTATTATGCTTGAAAAAAGAATGAATATTTTTTTTAAGTGTTTCATGGATTAGAATAACGAGGCTGTCTAAAAATTCCATTTCACCATATTTACCCCTCTAACTCTCTTAGAGGGAAGAACGTAACCCTCTGCGCGAGGGCAACAATCCCTTTAAGGAGCGAGGGGTGAGTGAAAGGAAAGTTCTAATAACCGCATATGAGCCATTCTCATTACAATTCAATTAAAACTTAACTTATAACAGCGTATGTTTCATTACAATCATTATGGTTGCTCATCACTTATGATGGTTTGAATTTCCTGTTGGGTAAGCGCTTTATTAAAAATGCGCAATTCATCCATATAACTCAAATCAGAGAAATGATTCCAACCGGTAAATCTTGGAGCGCCTGACATGATGGACAGTATATCACATCCGGTCCAATCGATGCCGGTAAAATCTCCCTGTGCAACAACCTCACCATCGAGGTAAACCGCACAACCACTTGCAGAGATTGTGAAAGCCATGTGTACCCATTCATTCACAGATGGGTCGATATCCGCATTTTCACCACCATCAAACCACGCTTCTGCATCACCGTTTCCTGCATTCAGTTTGAAACGCTGCATATCGCCGGCGGCTTCGCGGAAGAACCGGAATCCATGGGTACGAAGATTTTGTACATCCGGGTAATCGGCGTTTTCGGTATCCGGAGGTCCCATGACAAGGATACCAGCTCGGTCGGGTTCAGCATTTACCTTGTGCCAAAAGACGGCACTAAATTCCTCATCCTGCAATCCATCGGCAGGGAATGTAAGGTATGAGTCGGCAGCTCCTGCATAAGCATCATCTCCCTGCACACTTTCACCGGCAAATCCGGGTGAACCAACAACAGTCGCTTCAGTTCCACTCACCATTTCCATGAAATCACCATCAAACGGCATATAGAATGTTTCCCCATCATACTTGGGTTGATATGCTGCAGAGCCACCCATTTCATCCTGAATAATGCCATTTATTTCACTTTCTGAAAGTGCTCGGTTAAATATTCGAAGTTCATCCATAAAACTCTTATCAGATAAATGATTCCAGCCGGTAAAGCGCGGAGCGCCTGACATAATTGACAATATATCACACCCTGACCAGTCAATGCCTCCAAAATCTCCCTGTTTTACAACCTGTCCGTTAATGTAAACGGTCGCCTTGGAACTGGTGATGGTAAATGCAAAATGCACCCATTTATCCACCGTTGGATCCACATCGGCAGCTTCGCCACCATCGAACCAGGTGTCCGCTGAACCATCACCTACATTCAATTTAAATCGTTGCATACCATCCGCGTTTTCGCGGAAGAAGCGGAATCCTGATTCCCTGTTGTTCATGGCATTTGGATTATCCGGATCCGGAGGTCCCATAACCAGGATGCCAGCCCTGTCGGGATCGCCATTTACTTTCATCCAAAAAACGGCACTAAACTCATTGTTTTGGAAACGTTCTCCAGAAAACGTAAGGTATGAATTCTGAGCACCTGCATACGCATTCAAACCAACCACACTTTCTTCTGCAAATCCTGGATTTCCCTCAACTGTAGCTGTTTCAAAACTAACCAAATCCATATAATCACCATCAAATGCCATATAAAGTACTTCACCATTGTATTTAGGGACATACGGCGGTGTTTTTTTAAAGTTCACAGATGTTGTAGTTGTCTTACCTTCAAGATCCGTTGCTTCAATGGTAAGGGTGTGATCTCCATCTGTAAGGCTTTCATATGAATACGTGCGGACCACATGCCGGTAATCTTTAAATTCCGTTAAGGTTGCAATTTCATTTCCATCCAGTAACAGTCTGATGGATTTAATCTCAATATCATCGGTTACTTCAAATTGAATGTCAATTGAAGTTTCTGCTTCAGGCACCTGAATCTCGGTACCTTCCTGTGGATATTGAATTTCAATTTGAGGGTCAGATTCGTCCGAACCGGGTTCAACCCGGGTTATGTCATCGATATATCCATCCTGGCAACTATATGAAAAGATGAACAAGAACAATACGAATAATGGCTTAAATATTTTCATTGTAATCAGTATTAATTGTTTGACAATTGATTAAGCAGGTCTACCTGTTGTTGTGGATAGGTTATATACCTGTCATCGGGACTATTATATTTTCTCCCGGCGTAATTTAATTCCGTGGTACGGTCATGTCTCACTACATCATAAAAACGTATGCCCCATTCCATAGCGAATTCTGCAAACTTTTCATCAAGTACATCATCAAGGGTAACACCGTTTACAGGATCAAGGCCAGCTCTATCCCGAACTATGTTGACCGCGTCATCGGCTGACATTTCCGAGCTGGTCGCTCCTTGAGTGAGGGCCTCGGCATGAGATAACAATATCTCAGAATAACGCATGCAAATAAAATTTTTACTTTCTCCATAACGTATCCTTCCAGGTGTCAGTTCATTGGATGGAAGATAATGTTTTCCACTTGCAAAATTAGCCCTTGCATAATCATTAATGGTATCTCCGTCTCTTGTGACATTTGATAACCATTCGGGTATATTCGTGTAATCCGGATCACTTTGTATTTCGGATATGCCTGCATTTGTAAATAACACACTGGTTTCCAGTCTTAGGCGTTCGTTCCGGTCAAGCATGAATTTGATGTACTTTAAAGTAGGTTCCCAAAAGCCCCACCCTCCATTGGATCCTTCTACAGCGGGTGACCATCCCTGCGGACCAAAAAATGCATGCAGGTAATAGTCTGCTTCACCTGAACTTTGTCCATAATCTGAATACTGCAATTCCATGATGATTTCATCATTGAGTTTACCACTTTTTTTAAAGAGGTTGTAATAATCCGGTTCGAGGGTAAAAAGGTTCGAACCAATAATCTGAGACGTAGCATCAGCGGTTGCCTGCCAATTTTTTAAGTCCAGGTTTGCCAGTGCCTTAACTGCCAGTGCGGTGTATTTTGTCATGCCACCAGGGATATCGGTTCGCTGGTTTGGATGAACATCGGGTAGCAAAGGTATTGCTTCATCCATAAGGTCAGAAATGTATTGCAATGCCTCGTCCGGTGTTGAAACCTCCAAATCATAAAGTTCTGTCGCAAGTGGTGATTCAGGAACCATTATATTACCCCAAAGTCTGATTAGTTGTAATAGTTCGAAACCTTTCATCACTTTTATTTCAGCGATGTACTGATCGGCAATGGCCGGGTTAGGTGCATTATTCCTGTATTTGTTAATTTCCTCCATAGCGGCATTAAAATCGAACATATCCCCGTACAGGTTTAACCAAGCGGAGTTATACATCCAAAATGACGGGTCATACCTGTATTCATCTGTTTCTGTAAGCGGAAACTGGTCTCCCGCTGCATTAACATCATCTCCCCTTACACCAATTAACGGAAATGTTTCCCATTGCAGCGAGTATAAGGAACCATAGGCACCATAAAGGACCAGTTTCATATCCTCGGTTTTCGTGTAATCCGCACTTTCTGCCAAAAATTCTTGTTCAAGCGGCTCATCCAGTTTTTCATCGCAAGAAATTAC
>CAZAMT010000113.1:0-12055 GCA_964486145.1 uncultured Bacteroidales bacterium | reverse complement strand
GGTTTTCTTAAAGTAGCTACCGCCATGATGGATCAGGGAGTGATTTAGTTGCCGTGGCTCAGATGGATAAATTATCGCTGATCATGTGTTCGTTTGAAAATAGCCATATCCTTACGAAAGATATAAGATTAAATATTGAAAAATTAATTTAAAATACAATACAACGAATTAAAGGTCAATCAAAATACTTGTTACAGGCTGTACCAACCGTTTTGCGATATCCTCGAATAACTTTTTTTAGTTCGCCCGGCTAACAAAGTTTACTCTGAAGCTCAGGTAAATGGCAAACAAGCCATATCAAGGAGATGTTACATATATGTCCGTGCAACTTCCATTATGGCTGGGCCCATTCCGGCACCACTCCTAATTCTACATCGAAAATGGATCCAATAAGAAAATAGGTAATCATGGTAATGATGATGATACCGAGAATATTTAGCCGGAATCCGGTGCGCATCATCCGGTTGATGGTAACACGCTCTGTACCAAAAATAATTGCATTGGACGGAGTTGCTGTAGGTAACATAAATGCTAGCGATGAAGAAATGGTTGCCGGTATCATGAATAACAGCGGATTATCACCGGTAGCCACAGCAATGCTTGCAAAAGCTGGCAACAGCATCTGCGTAGAGGCTACATTGGATGTTAATTCCGTCAATAACGACATCATTGCAACAATGCTGATGACAAAAACATAAGGCGGGATGCTTTCACCCCAGTTCAATTGTTCGCCAAACCAAAGAGAAAGTCCAGAGTCCTCGAAACCCGCCGCGAGTGCGAATCCTCCACCGAAAAGCAACACGATATTCCATGGCAAACGCTTGGCGGTAGTCCAGTCCATTAGTCTTGCATGCTTTTCAGACCTGGCAGGAACAATAAACAAAATGAGCGCCATAAAAATTGCTGTTGTACCATCATTTATGTAACCGGGTACCTGGAACAACTCTGCCCAACCGGGAATTTTGAATGTCCCAAAATCAATTCCCGCCCTTGATATCCATAAGAAAGCCAGGGAAAGAAACAGGATGAAGACTGCCCTTTCTTCATAAGATACTTTTCCCAGTTGTTTCATCTGCACATGGAAGGTTTCGTCGGAAAGGTTATCCCATTTTTCTTTTGGTTTATAGAGAAAAAGAAGAAGAGCATAAGCTGCAGCAAACATGATGATTGTTACAGGCACTGCAAAAATAAACCACCGGGCAAAAGATATCTCCGGCGCCCCGGGATATAAAACATCAAGCAACCTTACGCATATGAGGTTTGTTGGAGTGCCAACCAATGTAGCATTTCCCCCGATAGACGCACTATAGGCAATGCCAAGCAATAATCCCAATGCATACTTCTTAATCGTTTTCTTTCCTAAGGTATCCTCCAACTCATAAATTATGGATGTAACAATAGGTATCATCATCATAGTAGTTGCTGTATTGGATATCCACATGGAAAGGATAACAGTAGCCAGCATGAATCCGAGTAAAATACGTGCCGGACTTACTCCCACCCAAATTAATATTTTAAGCGCGATCCGTTTATGCAGGTTCCATCGTTCCATCGCAAGAGCCATCATAAAACCACCTATAAACAAAAAGATAATGTGATTCACATATTCTCCTGAAATTGCTTTGCCATCCATAACGCCTAACATCGGAAAAGCCACAATCGGCACCAGTGCTGTGGCTGCCAGGGGAAGGGCCTCGGTTACCCACCAGATGGCCATGAGCATAGCAACAGCAAATGTTTTTGTTATTTCAGGTTTGCCCGGCTCAAGATCAAAGAATAATAGAATGATCACAAAAACAACTACTCCGGATATGAGTCCAACCAGCTTTTTCGTCATAAGTCAGTTTATTTCTTTTTGGTTTTCTATTAACGTTTATTTTATTAGCATTTTTTTATAAAAAGAAAGGCTTTTACCGTCATGGGTAAACAATATTCGGGTAATATATGACCCCTCCGGCAAGGATGCATTTCCCAGACGAATATCTCCTAATCCTTCGCGTTCAATGTCAATAACATCCATAACCTTTTGCCCCTGAATATTATATATTTCAATCCTAAGGTTTTTGATTTTCTCAGGAAAACCACGAATATAAACAAAATCATTTACCGGATTTGGAAATAAGGTTATATTGAAGGTCTCTTCATTATAATAGGCCGAATTAATAAGTGTATCTTCCTCCGGAATACCCGTTGCACTAAAATCAAAATCAAATGTTCCTGAAGGTACTGTAACTTTAATCGAATTAATCCCATCATCTACAGGTGTTACTACCTCCCCATTTAACAGTACCTGTTCTATTCCGGGATAGTAGAAAGTAATATCCCCATAATCTGACTGTATCTTTCCGCTTTTGTTTTCCAGAAATATTTGTACCGGGTTCTCACAAAAAAATCCCTTTTTATATACACCATCACCCTGCATGTATGATGTAATGTCTATTCCTGATATAAATTGAACAGAGTCATGAACGGTGCGCTGAAATAAGTATTTCCCGTTAAATTCACCAACCTTAGCGGGAGCATTAACACCGGGTACCGATTGAATATGAAAATCTGTAATTCGTTCATTCATTTCAATTTCGGCACCAGAATAATCATTTCCTGTTACAGGTTTGATTTCCGGCATTTTGTGCATCGTATCGGAAGGGAATGTCAACGTGAGAATGTTTTTGTTCCCGGTTTCATCAGTTTCGTAGGTTGATTTTAATACTTTGGTAAGTATGCTGTTACTTTTATCGGCTTGCACACCGTCAATCAACTCGACTTTTTTAGGTGGGGTAGCCAGAAATATACTGACTTCCGCGCCATGTTCACTCCAGCGTTTTACATTCCATGTATAAAATTGGTTTTCAGTCAGGGTAGTAACATCTGCCGAACGCGGATGCAGCAATACCTGCGTTTCTTTGGAGGGGTCAAATGCTTTCACTTCGTCAAATAGTACCCAGTAACCGGGAGTTTCATCACCCGGGTAAATCATTTGAAGGGTACGTTGATGTTCCCCGTTTGACAATGCCGGGCCTGCTTCCCCGGTGGCAAAACCCAGCGTGTTGTCAACAATAAACCCATTATTTATACCATGCCCCGTCTTTGACTTATGATCCTGGTTATCAATCAACACGGTATTGGATGATTTTGCCCGGTCATGAATGTAGTTCCATGAAAAACCAAGTGCGCCATTACCCCAGTTACTGTACCCCGAATTCACGACCAAATCTTCGCCATAAGCTGATAAATGGATTGCATTGACCTCTTTATGTGCATGATCGGTATAACTTTCAGGGTTCCACAACACGCCTGATACATGCTCTTCATTGGATGGATTATGCACGAACCAGGCTCCCCCGTCAGGATAAATTTTACTAAAATCCGGTCGTGCCGGAGTGGTGAGTGAATCCACCGCGAGGTAACATAACAATCTTCCTTCCGGAGTTTTGCCCTGTACATGCCAGGCTGCATATTGTGCCGCGAGAGGCGAAAACCTGTTTACTCTCCAGGTGCCCGGACTTTGTTCCAGGCGGGTGCGAATGGAGGTTCCAAGTTTTGCGTCTCCAAAAATGTAAATGCTGCCGTAGGTATTAAAATTATGGGCGAACAGCCATTCATGAAAGTCCTGAAAAAGAGGATCATCGTAATAATTATCCTCCCCTGTAAATTCGAGTACATCCATGAACATGAATTTTTGCTCACGCTCATCCTTCAGAAACCTCGATGTGGAATAGCCGGTGCCCCCGGTGAAAATACCGCTGCCAGTGAGGTGAAGTTCCAGTTCACGACGATATTTACTTTTGAATTTGTTAAAATTCTCACTATCGTCCATATACAGGTAGTAAATACCCAGGGAGCTGTAATAACTCTCTTTCCAGGCTGTACTTCGTTGGTTTTCCAAAAAGTTAAAGTATAAGCTTTCTATAGAATCCCTGTCGGCAACCGGTATATAATTATAAAGTACATCGAGTGTAATGAATGCATTAAATGCCGCGCAGGCCAGAGGGACGTTTGAGTCCCAGTATTTTGGCGGATCTCCCCTGGAATCCATAACGTCGTTAAACCGGTACAACGTGGAAACAATTTTGTCCTGATATATTTCCTGGCTGTCCGGCTCCAGGATCCAAAGTAATGTGCCGGCGCTGATGATGTCGCGTATACGAATGGCTTTATCATCTACATCCTCAAATGTAGAATCGTATTCCTGGGCAAATATCCTTTGGGCATCTTCCTTCATTTCTTTCCAGGGACTATGATTGGCTTTTTCCCTGAGATCCGCGTACATATCTTCATTCACTATCAAGAAAGGATGTTTGTCAATCTCTTCTTTCAATTCTTCCGGCGTATCATTTGCTCCTGTGTATTCCTTATAAAGCATGGGATGACGGGTTGGCCCCATTACTTCCGTATATCCCATAAAAGCGAATTCATCCGATTGTCCGGCACCGCGAGGCACCATGTTTACCGGTTCAAATTTGGCATTGAAATTTAGCCTTTCCTGAAACTGCCCGGATGCTTGTATCCAGATTATTCCACCGAGAAAAAAGAATAAGAAAATATTTTTCATAATAAAGTTTTATACAAAATCAATTCTTTTTTACTACTTTTTTGGTAATGCTGTATCCATTCAAATCAAATTGAAGCACATACATACCCGGGGAAAGCTCCCGAAAGCTAATATTATTACCTTTCCATTTAATTATTGATACCTGGCCACTGTTGTAAATAACACCTTGATCAATACACTTTCCGGAAAAATCCAGTAACTTATAATTAATATTACCAGCCTGAATTCGTGATAAATCAAACATAAGTTCATCCGTGAAGGGATTTGGATACACGGATAAGTCTGAAGTCGAAGCAAGTTCAACATTCACGGAACCGCTAAAGTCTGTCAGGCTGCTGTCATTCGGTATAAACTCAACGGCTATTTCACTAAAGGTAGGATTCATTGACATGTATTCAATGGCCAGCATTCGGGTACCTTCATTGGGACGCTGCCTGTCATCGCCCGGATCTGTCGATAAAACAGAAAATTCAGCATCAGCGGGCTGGTTAATCTGTACCTTCATAACCTTACCGTTTTTACGGAGCAGGGCTTCCGACTTATTCAATTCAATGGTAGCATCGGTTACCATCTGCCAGCGAACCGATAAATATTCGAAGCTTTGTTCGATCCGATCTGATATTATAACGCGGGCCCTGTCCTTCATCTCATAAGAACGTACAGTTTTTCCGACCACGGGATAAAGTTCCGTCAGGTTAACCTGGGCAAAGGCATAGTCCGGATCGCTGTGGAAATAGGTTATATCTGCAAAGCCATTCAGTTCGTGCAACCGGTCCATCATGGTCAGGGTGTTGTGGCTGAAATTTTGTGTGCGGTAATAATCCCATCGTTTACCATTTCGATCATAGTAGCCGGGCAGTGAATTATCGCCGGTACCCAAATCCATCGCCCAGCGTTCACCTTCAGCATCCAGTACGAATGTTCCGATGTCCATGTGGGCATGGTTTGTATTGGGCGTACCGCCTTTAAATCCGAGGTAAACGGCATCGTCATCCCAACTGCTGTGAAAAGCTCCCACGGCCGTTTCGCCGCTGCTGATGGCAATATCCAACGGGAATTCATCATAGGAAAGTTCCTGCCCTTCATCACTGTACCAGGCAGCCAGTAAGGCCAAAAAACGATCGAGGGTATCATCGTTCATCAGGTCATGGGTGCGCATCCGGGGTAAATCTTTTCGCGCGGTAAGCCGCTCGAACCAGGCATAACCGGGTTCATCAAATTCACGCGACATCCAGAATAACACGGGTGAATAATACAGGGTCTTTTTTGAATCGCCATAATTAAAATACAGACCCGTTGGCCCTGCCGTGTGAATGTGAAATAAACCAGACTTACCCATGGGCTCATATCCGGGATCCTCTTCCAGTCCCATCAAATGACCGAATGTTGTTCTCAGCGCGGAAAGCAGCATGCCGTTGTAGGTTGTTCCGTAGGCCCAGTAGGTTGGCCCCTCGTGCCAGGCTCCCTCGGGTATATAGCTGGTCATGGCATTGGTAATTGATTGAACGGCATTGTCAACAATAATTTTGGCTGTATCAGGCTTTTCTTCGGCAACAGCCAGGGCAAGTAAGGTCAACCCCCCGTTGCAAACCTGGTTCCAGTTGTGTATAGCATCAACCCAGAAACCATTCTGATGGTCTCCATTATACGCGATAACACCTTCTCTTAAGCCATTTTTTACCAAACCGGGAACTATCTCAGCCTTGTCTTCTTCCGTGAGATAATCATAAACCCAGTCGTAGCCGATTCCGGTTAGTGCTGATATCTCTCCAATATTCAGGTAATGACTTGGTCCCCAATCCGGAAATGCTGCTGCTGATTTGAGCTCGTCTCTTACACGGGCAGCATAAACCGTATCTCCGGTCATCTGATACATCAACCCGCAGTTGAATACACGCAGCATGGCATGCCGTCGCTGGTATTTCAGCCTGGGATTGTTTGGTCCGTCAAACTCGTAAGCAATTAACGGATCATTCAGGGCGCTGTCGGCATAAAATTCAATGATTTCCATCAAATCCTGGAACAATGTATCCGTTTCCCGGTAGCTTTTTAGTTCATCAACTCTTTCCCCTGTAAGAATTAACCTCGGATGAGGTTTCAGGTTGGTATAATCCGGTTCAGATTTTTCAGATTTAACAAAGCTTTGTGCATATACTGATGCACTTATAAAACCAATAAAAAAAAGAGGTAAAAATTTATTCATGATTGCTACTTTTAAATTATGTAATCCGACCACACATTTTCCGGGCTATTTTTTCAAGGATTGTATTTGTTCCCAAATCTTTCGATTTACAGGCAGGCCGTTTTTAAGGTTTTCTTTTCTGGTAAGTATCGTACGTTCACCAGGATAGTATATTCGTTTATTTTCTTCAATTGGTTGGGCGCTGTGAATTTCATTTTTTAAATGCCCTACTACTTCAGATGCAAACCCCGATCGATTTGCTGCAGACAGATTTATAGCCATAAAAAACTGAGATACGGCATATTCGGCTTCCTTTTTTCCAATTTCTGCGGTAGAGTTTCCACGAGAAAGTATGGAAACAAGTAAATCGAGCATCATTGATAATCCAGAGCCTTTCCAGTATCCGGCAGGTAACGCCCGTTTTGATTCTAAAATTTTCTCTGGATCATTCGTTAATGATCCTTCACTGGTAAAACCTCCATCATACGGCAATTTCTGGTTTGTCAGGCGCAAATTTTCCATTTTTCCGAATGAGAACTGAGACATAGCCATGTCCAGTACCATGTGATTCGGATGATGTGGTATTGCGATAATAAGTGGATTATTACCGATTTTGGATAGTTTTCCGCCCCAGGGTGGCATGTTCGGTTCGGTATTGGTAAAACAAATTGATGCACAACCGGCCTCAGCCGCCTGCCACCCGTAAGTTCCTCCCCGCATCCAATGATTGGTGTTCCGCATAGCAACTATGCCTATAACCTTTCTCTCAGCTAAAAAAAGGGCCCTGTTCATTGCCATGTATGCATTGACATTACCAGGGCCTAATTGTCCATCCCACACTTCATGACTATCAAACGACTCTGCTACTACTGGTTCGTTTTGCGGAACGACATATCCTTTTTCTATGTTATCAACAAATCGCGGAAACCTGTTCAAGCCGTGCGAATAAACCCCGTCCCTTGTGGTTTCTGCAAATAATCGGGCACATACCGAAGCACTATCTTTTAAAAAACCATACGTTAAAAGAATTTCGTGAAGTGCACGCTGAACTTCCGTAAATGGAACCCGTAACAATGCTTCATTTTTCATAAGAGCAATTTTTTGCAGAATCCCTCCTGATTCAACAAAAACCTGTTATAACCTGGTTAGACAATGATACATATTTAAATTTTAACTGACGGTTTGTTTTACCAGACAAAACCAGAAAATGTTTGTCAATCCCGTGACAAAGTTGTGACAACCTTTTGGCGTTAGGTATAACCGTTTCATATCCACCCATTTCAACTTATAGCTGGTCTGTTTGTTCTAATTTTACATATAATAAAATATTTCAATATTCTGTATACATTTCCTCGCGGATTACCACGATTACATGTAATAACAAAACCAACGAAAAGTGAAAAAACTAATCATTAACAGCATCCTGCTCATCGGAATCTCTGCATGCAGTGACGTTGAACCTACAGTTAGATCAATGAATGAACCCTATGAGGAATCGAACGGTGAAGTGAAAAAAACTTGTCGACGGATTGACAATATAGTTGGACAAAGACAAAAGCAGGCCGTCAGGCACATAACTTTCCATAGCATTCGGCAGCAATTTTACCATGCTGTTTATAATAAATTCTGCCATAACCATTGTTTCTTCTGCCAGAGCTAGCGCCAACAGAGTTAATCCCCCATTGCAAACCTGGTTCCAGTTGTTTTTTCTATTTACCCACCATCCATTTTGATGGGTGCCGTTATTGGCTTTTACCCCTTCCCGAAGTCCGTGTTTTATTAAGTCAGGAACAATCTCTGCTTTATCAGCTCCTGTGAGGTAATCATGTATCTAATCGTAAACAATACCACAAACATCTGAAATTTCACCGATATTGAGGTAATGTTCCGGTCCCCAATCCGGAAAAGCAGCAGCAGCTTTTAGCAACTCCATTAGGAGTGTATTTGTCGTCTGCCAGTCCCTGAGATTATCAAGATGTTCGGAAGTTAATATTATCCGGGGATGTTCATGTTTGATATCTTCCAAAAATTGTTGGGCAATGGCATTTTCTCTCGAAGAAAATAACGTTGCCAACCCAATAAATAAGGCATATACTCTTACCATCTTATTCCGTAAAAATTAAAGCTATAACAAGTATAATTAATTTGTGAACGTTTCCTTCTATGATGGTTTGGACAAAGTAAGACAGGAGATTGTCATACGTGTGATAATCTATATTCACATACACATAAAAATATGTTTAATATACTGATTTGGAATGGAAATAATACTTTATTACCAATTTATTTTTTGTCACACACTACTTTTTATGTGCAACTGAAATATAAATTTTAAAAGAGCATCAAAAACACTGAAACAATAGCTCCTTAATAATAAAATTCAGAAAATTATTTTTCTAGTTATATGTTTTATCTATATTTGTACATGATATCTATATCTGGCATTTAATATATATGATTATGAATAAAAGGGCGCAACTTAAAATTACTCTTGGGATATGTTTACTAGGACTCTTCTTAGTAACGTGTAAACAAGAGAGTTCAAAAAGTAGCTTAGATGACAAAAAGATATCCATTGAAGCAAGGACCCAACTGTTAGCAGATACATTATATGCAGCAAGAAAAGCACAAAAACAAATACACCCCTTTACTAATAGGTTGGAGATAAAAACAATTGAAGAAGGCTACTTAATCCAGGCCGAACTAACAAAGAGACTAACCGGTGATTTAGGTAAAATAACTGGATATAAAATAGCATTTGCCACAAATAATGCCATGGAAAAATTTAACCTTAATGAACCGGTATATGGCCCCTTGTTTGAAAAACAACAAATCAAGAATGGAGGTGTGGTGAATCTTTCAGACTTCATGCAATTTCACATTGAGAATGAGCTCGCATTTAGAATTAATTCGGATATAAAGAAACAAATTGCACATTTTGATGCATTAAAACAGTACATAAAATCAGTCCATCTTGCTTTTGACATGGCAGATGGACGATTCGATCGATCATCAGGCCGCGAACCTATTCCTGATTTTATTGCTGCCGGCGGGGGTGCTCATCGCTTTTTGCTGGGAAATCCCCTAAGAAATACTGGTATCTCCACAGATAATATTCAGTTAATCATGACACATAACAATAAGGTGGTTTATAAAGGAAATTCCAACGAAGCATACGGCGATCCGCTTCGAGCTTTATTTTGGATTATCAACGATTTAATTGAAAAGGGAAAAGCAGTTAAAAAAGACATGGTTTTTCTAACCGGTAAGGTCGATGCTCCCTATGTGCCGGAAGGGGAGTTTGCCAAAGGCTTGTATAGAGGAACATCTGAAGGATTTCCTGATATTGAATGCACCATAAAATAAAAAACTACTAAGAATGTCAGAGCATACTTCACACATAGCAATTTTTGAAGATACCAACAGAATGGTACAACATTCTGAGATCTTTTGTCAGCACTTTAAATCATCTCTTAAGGAGGAGTATGAAATTGCCGCCATCGCCAGTGAAAGCAAATCAGGTGATCTGTTTATTATTCCCTTTATAAAAGAATCAAGGCAGGTATTCCGTCAAAGAAAAAGTACCCGGGAAACGAGGAAAATGCTGGCCGCTGCCCTTGGATGGATTTCTCACAAGTCGGCAGATATACAAGTGAAACCTCTTGCCAGAAAATACAACTATGATTCTCAGCGGTATATAGACCCCTACCCGGTATGGAATGAAAAGATTGAGGCCCTTCAAGATATAACTATTTTTAAGAACGTTTATGAGGCTACCAATAAAACCACCAATTCAAGGTACCTTGATTTTGGCAAGTTTTTGTACCAAAGAAACATTGATTCACTGCCGATTGCTCAGAAAATAGACCTTCATAAAGTAGAGCATTGGATGGCTTCAATGTGGAAAGCCGATTTTTTAGGATTACACGACATAACAGAACAGACAACATATGATGATGCCTGGCTCAAAGAGTTGTTCCAAAGAACCCAAACCTTCAACGAGCTATGGGATCATTACATCGAAGCTTATAATAATCCTGATACCGAACTTGAAAAGTATTTGATTGATGAAAAGAATTTTTACAACCCTCAGGACCAACTGATTCAATGGGTTAGAAATATTCAAAAGCATACCCTGGATCAGGCCATTGATGAAAAAAAAGCCCTTGAGCAGGCAAGAGGTGAATCTGCCAGTCAATATGCTAAAATTTTGGCAAATGCCTATTTGTATATAACCGCAGCAGATGATTTTTTTAACTTTAAAACAGATGAAGCTACATTTTTGAAAGCATGGGAAGCTGTAGCTTAAAATTTGAAAATTCATTGAACATTAAGTATCATGATCAAGCGAAGAGAATTTATAATTAATAGTATAGTTGCAGGAGTGGGTATTTCTGTATTTCCTCGTGAGGTGTTCAGTAAAAATGTTCTGCCTTCGGCTATACAACCATTTACGGGAATAATTCCTGTTTCAATAATATATGAAGTATCAGATCTTGTACAATCTTCGAAAAAAATGAAACCTGTAATTAAAAGATCTTTACAGGCTTCTATTCATCAGGACTCCGATGCGAATTATTGCCTTATTGCTTCCGCAATACCGGTTAACAGGGAAGCAATTTTTCAATTTGCAAGATCCTTCAAAGATCAGGAAGCAAACGATGCATTTGCTAGAAAAAAACTTGCTTTTACTATTGGCTGGATGATCATGAAAGCAATTAATGATACTTATTCAAACATTCATCGATTATTCAGTTCGCAAGATGAAATCAATGAAATGAACATATACCAATCGGCACATTTGATTAAAATGCTCATGCTTAGTGATGCTTATGATGAAAATGATTTAAAAACTCTCTTTAATGCATTGCTACCTCGCACCCTTGGAAGAATGCATACCTTAAAACCTGATACTGACAATTGTAAAAAATGGCTGAAAAGCATGAGCCACTACCGTGGAAATAACCAGAAAAATCTTGAATTACTGTCAAAATTGACAGTAAAGCCAGATCAAAAAAAAGTGTATAAATACATTGAGGCACTCAACTTTTATAATAAAAAAGAACTGATTGAAATGAGAAAACTCCTTACCGGGAATGAAACATTAAACTATGATACCAAAAGCCTGTATGGGAATGCAATAAACACCTCTGTCCGCAATTTGCAATCTTTCAGCAGCTTTTTGGAGGGAAGGATATCAGAGGAGCGTTTCAAATCAGATTTAATGAGTTTATAATTGCGGAGCTTGTATATATGTTAAAAAAATAATTACAAAGTATGATTTCAAAAAAAATGTATCTGGTTGTCTCTATAATTTGTTC
>CAZAMT010000112.1:0-12086 GCA_964486145.1 uncultured Bacteroidales bacterium | reverse complement strand
CAGGAACAACCGAAAATAAAATAATACCGGTAGCGATTACATCGATCGGCTGCTGTTGTGTCATTCTTGGTGGAATGGTATACGAGATACCTACGCCTTTGAAATAAAAAAAATCAAAATTTGATGGCAGCAGCAATACCAGCCCCTACGCTCCTCTTTTTATTAAAACAGTTGTTTTTACTTTTCACGACATGGATTGCTGGTATTAAATAAACTTGTGAATTTCTCTTTCAATAAACTGATTTAATGTATTCGGGTCGCGTCCTGTAATACTATTAACTGTTTCAGTAAACCAGGGTTCATTTTTTTGAAACCGGGGTAAATAATGAAGCATGATCATTACCAAAATCATGGCATTGGAAACTCCCTGCCTGCGTTTTGCAACATAAAACTTAAGTAGATTCGGGCTTTCATATTCAATGGTACGTCCTATTTTTTCAGTAAGTAAATCAGCTACTTCTTGAAAACCAATAAATTCGGAACCGGTTATTTCCAGGGCTTCATTTTTATATGAATCGGGGTCAACAAGAACATGAGCTGCTACAAGTCCAATGTCTCTGGCATCAACCCATTGAAACTTTACGTTCCCGCCAGGTATAAAAATTTTGTTTTTCGTTTTGATTTCATGAATAAGCGTGGTTGTAAGATTTTGCATGAAGTAACCAGGCCTTAAAAAAACATATTCCAGGTCCTTGCTTCGTATGAGATTTTCAATTTTATGGTGGGGTATTGTTTTTTTATTTTCAGCACCTTGAACTGAAAGAAAAACAATGTTTTGTATGTTCTTTCGAATCATTGCATCTACGAAAGGCTCAAAATATTTTGAAACATCTGCCAATTGCGGTGGCCGCAGCAAAAAAACAATTCCAATTTCATCCAATGCCTCTTCAAATGTAGTAGAATCAGTGAAATCAAGCTTTCGGAATATTATATTATCAAAACCAGAAAACTTTTTCTTAGCCTTGTCAGGATTTACGGTACCACCGATGATTTGATGATCCTTGCTTTGCGTTTGCAATGCACGAACTGTTTCATACCCAACATTTCCGGTTGCTCCGGTTATCAGTATATTTTTACTTTTATTCATAATTTAACAATGTACCTTTCATTCCTGCTGAATGATCCTGTGAGCTGTCAAAGTTAACATTTATTCCTCCGGATTCAGTTAACAAAACTTCTGTAATCAATGATTCTTTCATGTTGCAAGTTCACCTGTAACAATATTTTGTGCTTCAATATCATCCTCAACACCCTCAGTGCGACAATCAAGGCAACCATTTACATGGAATGCAACACTTCCAATATCATTAAAAGCCATTTTTATCGTATCCATCGTCTTTTTTTGTAACTTATATCAAATAAAATCAGTTATTAATCGTATTAAACCCGATTTGAATTTGCATCTTTGATTATTCGTAAATTTTATAATTTCATATGACAGTTTTTAAGATAGCTTAACATTCCGGCTAAAAAACTTGTTAACTTAGTATTCAAAACATTTCCGCCATTGGAAAGTTAACAACAGACAATTGATTGAAACGAAGTAAGGTTACACGGTTGATGATTAAAATTTGAATTGAAGCATATATTTCAATAAATAAAGATAGTAACAAATTAATAATTATACTATGAAAACACTGTTAAAGGTCTTGGGAATTATCATTTTGATAATTTTTCTGGCGTTGTTAATCCTTCCTTTCGCTTTCAAAGGTAAGATTATGGAAATCGCTAAAATAAAAATTAATGAAAGCGTTAATGCAAAAGTTGAATTCGCTGATTTATCACTGTCCTTTTTAAAGCATTTTCCAAACTTAACCGTTGAATTAAACGATTTAAGTGTAACCGGAATAGAGGAGTTTGAGAAGGATACCCTGGTTGCATTTAAATCCTTTACCGTTACCGTTGATGCCATAAGTGCCATTAATGCTGAAAACATTCGAATAAAGGCCATTATTTTAGATAATCCGAAAATGAATGCAAAAATTCTTGAAAACGGAAAAGCCAACTGGGATATTGTAGTTGCAGATGAAGTACCGGAAGAAGATATACCAGATACGAGTGCAACAGAAATCCCGGATATAGAGATAGAATTAAAAAAGTTTGAAATTATTGATGCATTTGTATCATATACGGATGCTGAAGCAAACATGTCAGCAAGCCTTTCTGATTTCGATTTTATACTTACAGGAAATTTCGCGAAAGACTTTACCACCCTCGAAATCAATTCAACAACAAACGAATTGAGTTTCCTGATGGGGGGTATACCATACCTCAACAAAGCAGTTTTAAATATTGATATGGCCATTGATGCCGACCTGGAGAAAAATGAGTTTACGCTAAACGAGAATGAATTTTCAATAAATAACCTCACCCTGGGGATTGATGGTGTTTTTTTAATGCCTGAGGATCAACCAATGGATTTTGATTTGACGTATTACACCAAAGAAACAAGTTTCAAAACACTGCTTTCACTGGTACCAGCCATCTATAAAAAAGATTTTGAATCAGTGCAAACTAAAGGAAACCTTAAACTGGATGGATATATAAAAGGAAAATATTCTGAAACCATCATGCCCAATGTTGGTCTTGAATTAGCTGTGAACGATGCTATGTTCAAATATCCGGATCTTCCTGAGTCAGTAGATAATATAAACATCAATGTAAATGCATTTGTCGATGGTGTTGACAACGATAATACAACTGTAGATATCAACCAGTTTCACTTTGAAATTGCCGACAACCCGGTTGATCTGGTAATGAATTTTCATCATCCTGTCAGTGATTTAAACATCAATGGTAAGTTCAGCAGTAGATTTGATATTTCAAGCCTGGCAGATGCTGTGCCTATGGAAAATGTGAATGCATCAGGTGTAATTATTGCAAACTTTGATATGATGGGTACCATGTCAATGATTGAAGAAGAAAGGTATGAAGATTTTAAGGCAGACGGGAAAGTGGTGGTTGATAATCTTGTCTACGAAAGTCCTGATATCCCTCAAAAATTTTCGATGACCCATGCTGAAATTAATTTTTCACCAAAATTTGTTGAAATAGCGGCACTTAATGCCGGGTTGGGACGAAGTGATTTTCAATTTACAGGAAAACTCGAAAATTTTATTCCGTATACATTCCAGGAGGATGAAGACCTGCAAGGAAGTTTCTTTTTTACATCCAGCATGCTTCATTTAAATGAATTAATGGCTGATGCAGAAGAAGATCCGATAGTAGAAGATACCACATCTACACCCCTGGAAGTGGTAGAGGTACCTAAAAACATTGACGTGACCTTGTATTCGGAACTTGATAAAATCATCTATGACAACATTGAAATTGATAATGCCGAAGGCACCATAAAAATTTCTAACCAGCGTATTTTACTTGATGGATTTAAAATGAACATGCTCGAAGGTTCCATGGTGATGAACGGTGAATACAATACTCAGGACTTGAGTGCTCCACTAGTTGATTTTGGTCTGAATATCAGTGGTTTCAATATACCAGCAACATATTATGCCTTCAATACGGTTGAGCAACTGGCCCCCATAGCTAAGAACCTTCGGGGAAATGTTTCAATGGGTGTTGAATTTACCAGCTTTCTTAATTCTACTATGATGCCTGTTTTAAATTCAATGGTAGGAAAAGGCAGCCTGTCATCAAACATTGTGGAAATTACACAGTCGAAAACACTCAATAAATTAACCCAGGTGTTAAGTCTTACGAAAGATTTTGAAGGAACCAAAATAAATGATCTGGATCTTAGCTTTGAAATTAGAAATGGCCGGGTTTACGTTGATCCTTTTGATATTAGTTTTGGCAACATTGACATGATTGTATCGGGTGATCAGGGAATTGACGGAACATTGAATTACGATATGAACCTTGTTTTACCTGGTGGTATCATGGGATCATCTACGGTAAATAACCTGGTATCATCAGCAAATGCTTCAGGCTTATCAATAGATCCGGGAGATCAATTAAATCTGGCTGTGGATGTAGGTGGAACTTTTACTGACCCGAGTATTAAGCCAAATATAAAAAGCAACGTGTCGGGGTCTTTGGAAGCTGTAAAAGAAAGAGCCATTGATGAAGCAAAACAAGAATTGGAAAAGAAAAAGGAAGAGGTAAAAGTACAAGCAAGTAAACAAGCTGAGAAAATTCTTGAACAAGCTGAAGATGAAGCTGAAAAAGTAAGGGCCGCGGCAAAGGTTGCAGCAGATAAGGTAAGAGAGGAAGCTGACAAAAGAGCCGAACAGGTTCTGAATGAAGCTAAAAATCCAATTGCAAAAAGAGCAGCCGAACCTGTTGCTAAAAAAATGCGAAAAGAAGGAGAAGAAAAAGCAGAAAAAATTGAGGATGAGGCTGATAAAAAAGCTGAAGCAATTTTGGAACGAGCCCAAAAAGAAGCAGATCGTTTAAAGTAAAAGCTTCACCCAAAAATGTGAACATAAAAAAACCCGCCAAAAGCGGGTTTTTTTGGTTCTTCCTGTTTCTTATTACTCTTTTGTAGAAATAAATCTTTTTTCCTGAATCCTTGCTTTTTTACCTGTAAGACCGCGAAGGTAAAATATTTTTGCCCTGCGTACACGTCCTTTTTTATTTATGTCAATCTTTTCAATAAACGGTGATGCCAAAGGAAATATTCTTTCAACACCAACATTACCAGACATTTTTCGAACAGTAAAAGTTGCAGCAGGCCCTGAACCACGTTTTTGCAAGACAACACCTCTATACTGCTGAACACGTTCTTTATTACCTTCCCTGATTTTATAATGAACTGTAATTGTGTCACCACTATTAAACTCAGGGTAATCAGCATTTACAGCAAATTCACTTTCTACAAAATTCATTAAATTCATTTCTGAAATATTTAATATATTCTTACCATTTTTTAACAGAGCGCAAATGTACAAAATATATTTTATTTCGGAATAAAGACATCCGTTTTATTTGCATTTTTAATGCCCTGTATCTTCTTCACCTGGTAATTTTTTCATTTGAAAATGGTCACCGGTTTCTTTCACAACTTTTTTGTACCACTCTTCTGAATAACCTGGTTGGGTTAACTCTCCGTTCACCTTCACATTACCATCGATGTATTTTACAAGCAATTGTTCGCCCAGCTTTCTCCACCTTTGAACGGTATAATCACCTTGTTTCACTGAATAGTCTGTTAGATAGGCAATGGCTTTTCCGGGATCTTCATCATACATCTCAAGCGCAACATTTTCAATGGCTTTCTGTTCGAGCAAAAAGCCCAGTTCCAGGTTTCGCTGAACTTCACGCACATCTTCAATCATCATATTATACCTGAGATACGTAAAATTCGAAACAAAATTAAAAACCCAAAATGCCGAATTCCATGAAAAATCATATAAACCACCGTTTCCAACCTCAAATGAACCAGGGATTTCGGTTATATTACAATACATGGGAGTGTACACCGTGCTGTAAGTGTCGTCAACGCCAAACCACAGGATTCCACCAATCGGATTTGGCAGCCACGAACGAGACTGGCTAACAAAGGAGAAGCCTGTCTGCTGGGTTGAAATGGCCCTTTCATTGCAATATTCAACACCGTCAACTTCCCAGGTTAACGGACGCCAGCGGTAAGGCAACTGAAATGGGCCGGCACCAATATCCTGCGTCATATCCCACTCGGTACCCTGAAAATGGTCGCGCATCAATTCCATTACATCATGCACGGTAAGTTTTTCATCGGGTTTAACCCACAGAGGCATAGGTTCTGCATCCGGTTCACCTTTCACATAATCCATCGGCATTTCATGGCTGGGTGCTGCCCGGTTAAAAACACTATATACCCTTCCTTCGCAAAACCTTAAGGCCCCATAATCAACAGGTGCATAGGCTTCGGCAAAACTAAATTCTTTGTCTTTACCATCAAAATAGCCCATTTTTCTTGCAAAATCGATAACATCATCAGCATAGAGACAGTTTTCGGGATCATCAAGCGGAAACTGACGGATACGCGCCTGGTTGGCATGTGCTGATATATAGCCATCAGGCAATTTGCGAGCTACCCAAACCGCTCCTTTTTCATGCATCCCTTTACTTATCATTTCCATTATCCAAACCTCGTTCGGATCAGCGATTGAAAAAGATTCACCGCTGCTATAATAACCATATTCGGATAAAAGATCGTCAATTACCTGAATCGCTTCCCGTGCCGTTTTTGCTCTTTGCAACGTGATATACATCAGGCTTCCGTAATCCATTTTTGCAGTTGTATCCCGAAGTTCTTTTCTGCCGCCAAAAGTTGTCTCACCAATGGTCAACTGATGCTCATTCATGTTGCCAACAACCTGGTATGTATGCGGTACCTGTTCAATCTGCCCGAGATACTTGCCAGTATCCCATTCATACACATCCAGCATTGCCCCTGAAGGGTGATCAGCAGCCGGATAATAATACAATTCACCGTATAATTCATGTGAATCGGCAGCATAGGTAATCATCGTGGAACCATCAGTACTTGCTCCCTTTGATACTAAAATATTTGTACAAGACCTTCCAACTTGCACTGGTACCGAAACCAGTAAAATCATCCATAAAAATAATTTTCCTTTCTTCATAACTTTTTCAATTGAGTTTAAAACAAAAATAATTATTAACCGGAATAATTAAACAATTTTAAGTCTAAAGATATGCCCATATTTCTGGGAAATGGGACATTATACGTGGTTCATATTTATTTCAATAGTCATAAATATATTTTACCTTTACAATTTTAGAGATTTACTTTAAACAGCTTTTTTTGAAACTATACATAAGAAATATGGTCTGTATCCGATGCCAGATGGTAGTTAAAAGCGAACTTGAAAAACTCGGACTGGAGTATATTTATGTAAATATAGGAGAAGCAGATGTCATTGGAAACCTGCAACCCGATCAGCTAGCGCAATTGGATATTGAATTAAAAAAGTCTGGACTGCAATTGATGGACAACCGGAGAAGTATCCTTGTAGAAAAAATTAAGAGTGCGGTTATTGAACTGGTGCATTACACCGAAGATCAAATAAAGGTAAACCTGTCGGATTACCTGAGTGATAAACTTAATTACGATTATACGTATCTGGCCAATCTCTTTTCAGAAGTAAAGGGGATTACCATTGAAAAATTTTATCTGACACATAAAATCGAAAAGGTAAAAGAGCTTATTGTATACGATGAGCTAAACCTTTCAGAAATTGCCTACAAAATGCACTACAGCAGTGCAGCCCACCTGTCAAATCAGTTTAAAAAAATAACCGGCCTGACGCCCTCACACTTCAAAAACCTAAAAGACAAAAGACGTGATACACTTGAGAATGTTTAAAACGCTCATTAGTTCTATCGTTCTTTTTTTCTTTGTTTCATATTATTCATTAGAAAGTGATAGTGGCTTTTTATTTTAATCATCATACTTTTAAGAAAGTATCCATCGCTACGTTTATCCTTATTATTATGTTCACCTATTAATAATGCCACGGGTTTGAGTTCTTCGTATTGTTCACAAACCGTTTTAAACATGGCAATAAATGGTAGAAACAGGATCATCCCGGCAATCCCCCATACAGAAGCACCGACAATTATACTCAGAATGACCGTGAGTGCATTTACATTCAGGCTTTTCCCAACGATTTTGGGGCTAAGGAAGTTGCTTTCCACCGACTGAATTACCCAAAACAAGATAATAACGGCAATTGGCATCCAAACTGAGTCATATATCAAAAATGCATACAATACAGGTATAGCTGCCCCGATTAATGTTCCAATGTACGGTACAATTGCTAAAATGCCGGCCAGAAATCCAAACAGAAAGGGATTGTCAATGCCAATAATCAAGAGACCAATGCTATTGACGCTTCCAAGGATTATCATTAAAATCAACATACCAAGCAAATACTTTTTCCCGACCAACTGAACCTTTTTAAACATCTGAAGGGCATTATCACGTTTGTTTAGGGGGAAAAAGCAGGAAAAGGCATGGGTTAGGCTACTCCTGTAAATAAGCAATAAAAACGTGAAAACAATGACAGAAACAAAGCCACCAATAAAAGATGCAGTATTGTTAAAAGTTTTACTAACCAATACCCCTGCTGATTCACTAAACCAACTTTTAAGCCGATTAATCAGGTCGCCTTCTTCAATACTTGGTAAAAAACGAATATTTCTGTTAAAATATAAAGTAGCTTTCGTAAATACCTGAAGAATTTTATCCTGGAAATCAGAAACCTTTGTAGAAAGGTTGATGATTTGGGTTGAGAATAAAAATATTCCGCCGCTCAGCAGAAGAATAATTCCAAAAATTGTTAAAACAGTAGACAATATCCTGTTTATCCCCCATTTTTCGAACCTGTTGGCCATCGGTAACAAAATAAAAGATACCAATAAGCCAAATGCTAAAGGGATAAGAACAGGTTTAGCCAATACCAGTACCGCAAAAAACCCGAATGTAATGGAAAGCGTGTAGAAAATATTTTTAAAAGATAAATTCATATATAACATTCTTTTTGATAAGCCATGAGCAAAGTAATTAAATTATTTGATTTATGTGCATGTGAAAACAGTTTTTTAATTAGCGTAATTAGATTATTTCCGGAGCTTTTAATTCGCTTGTTTTTTCTTCATTAAATGGATTGGTTTCATGCTATGGGTTTTTCTTATTTTAAGCTATGCGGCGCGCTACCTGGTATTTGTTAAATACGATGATACGTTTTAAAATATGTTTTTATAAACCTTTCAAATGTGTGAATGATGTAAGATAAACCACCAATAATGTAACACACTGACCGGTTTGTTACCGTACCTTTATTTCAAATTATATTAAAGATGATGCAAAATACTGAATTAGAAAAATCAAAATTGCATATTTTGATTGAAATTATTGAGTATGTGCCAAATTCGGTGGTTAGCAGGACTATAATACGAAAGACTACAGGCAATGTTAGCGTTATTGCTATTGATACCGGTGAAGCCCTGGCGGAAAAAATTTCCCCTTTTGATACATTTCTTCAGATTATTGAAGGTACTGCCGACGTAGTGATTGATGAAAAATCGAATATACTTCAAACTGGTGAAGGTATAATAATTCCTGCACACACCTCCAATAATGTAAAAGCAAACGGAAGGTTTAAAATGATTTCTACCATTATTAAAAGTGGTTATGAAGGAGGCGGAATCTGAAAATGACTTGAAAAAAGTAGTTGTGTAAGTTTTAACCTTAGTAAATACAATTTAAAAAAGTTTAGTGTTATTTAAAAAATAAAAAATAATAGCATGTATCACTCTGACGTATATTCTGTAAAATCTGAACCTGAAGTAACAAAAGAAGATAAGAAATTTTTAGGAATAGAGGATTTCTAGAAATTACTATCAAGGATTATGGTGTAGGCATTAATACTGAAACCGTAAGCACTCTTTTTAGTTCTAATAATTATCTCTCAACCTTAGGCACCGAGTGCGAACCCGGAACAGGTTATGGCTTATTGCTTTGCAAGGAATTGATTGAGATAAACAAAGGTAAAATCTGGGTAGCCGGGAATGCAGAAGGAGGCAGTGAATTTAAGTTTACCCTGCCATTAATGCCCCAATAAGTAATTTAATTTTCCAGTAAAAATTTAAAAACAAATAATCATGTCAAAAGAAAAAGAAACTAAAAAAAACAATAAGAAAGCACCGCTCAAGAACCTGAAGGAAAAAAGGGCTGCCAAAGAAGCCAAAAGAGCGGAAAAGAATAACAGAAGTGAGTTATAAACGGTCCGTTTAACGCACTAAAAATGATAAAAATAAATTGTGTTCATTTGGATTACGGTAAAACTGATAAAAAAAGAAAGGAATAAATGAAAATTGCATTTATAGGAACTTACCCACCCAGGGAATGCGGTATTGGTACTTTTACCAATAACCTGTTCAGTTCTGTTATCGTCAATAACACGAAAACTGGTGAGGAGAATGATGGTTTTGTCGTGGCATTAAACGACTTCACTAATAATTATGAATATCCTGAAGAAGTTAAACTAACCATCAGGCAGGAATATCAGGAAGATTATATACGAGCGGTAAAATTTATCAATCATAGCGGTGCAGACCTGTGTGTACTCGAACATGAATTCGGTATATTTGGAGGCCAGAACGGGGTATATATACTACCCTTGTTGCACCGGTTGGAAGTTCCGTTAATTGTAACATTGCACACGATACTTAAAACACCTAGTTATAATGAAAAGGCTGTATTGCAGGAAATCTGCAAAATGGCACATAAAATAGTGGTAATGAGTAACAAAGCGATTGAATTCTTAGTTAATATTTATGACGTTCCACAAGAAAAAATCGCGTTTATTGAACATGGTGTTCCTGACCTTCAGTACAATGCCAAAAAATCAAAAAAAGAGTTTAAACTTGAAAGCAAAAAAGTTCTGATGACATTTGGTTTTATTGGCCGCAATAAAGGCATAGAAACAGTGATAAAAGCATTGCCAAAGGTCATTGAAAAACACCCCAACGTGATTTATATGGTTTTGGGAAAAACTCATCCCAATGTATTGAGGCACTCGGGCGAGGAATACCGTATTTATTTGATGCGCCTGGTTAAAAATCTTCAATTGGAAAAACATGTGGTTTTTTTGAATGAATTTTTAGATGTTAAAGACCTGTTTAAATATTTGTCGGCTACCGATATATATCTTACACCCTATTTAAATGAGGCTCAAATAACCAGTGGCACTCTTTCCTACGCGATTGGTGTGGGATCGGCGGTAATTTCCACACCTTACTGGCATGCTGCCGAATTACTGGCCGATGGAAGAGGAAGGTTGTTTAATTTCGGCGATTCCGATGAGCTATCTTCCATCTTATCAGAACTCCTGGACAATCCTGTGGAGCTGAATATGCTAAAAACCAGGGCCCTGGAATACGGAAATAAAATAACATGGCCAAAAACAGGAGAAAAATACGTGACCCTTACGAAACAGGTAATTAGACAAGGAGTTACAGAATTGACAAAAAAGGATACCATATTTGATTTGCTCATCCTGCCGCCATTTTCGCTCGCACATATTAACAGGCTTACGGATGATACCGGCATTATCCAGCATGCCAAGTTTGGTATTCCAAACTTAAAAGAAGGCTATTGCCTTGATGATAATTCGCGAGCCTTGCTTATGGTGTTGATGGCATACAGGCAGACCAAGAATGAACGGGCACTGGAATTATCACCAGTCTACTTAAGCTATATCCATTACATGCAAAATAAAGATGGTACATTTCGTAATTTTTTAAGCTTTAACAGAAACTACCTCGATGAAGTGGGTTCTGAAGATTCCTTTGGGCGCACTATCTGGGCGCTTGGTTATTTACTGGCAAACGCCCCCAACGATGCATATTACCAGACCGGCAGGTTGATGTTTTTTAATGCATCCCCTAATTTCGAAAAATTAGAATCCATAAGAAGTATTGCAAATACCATGATCGGGATATGTTATTACCTTGAAACAAATCCTGCAGATGATTCCATGACAGAAAGGCTACGGAGCATGGCCCACAACCTGGTTAGTCATTACGAAGAAAACGAATCTGAAAATTGGAAATGGTTCGAAGCGCTTCTTGCTTACGATAATGGCATGTTGCCACTGGCGTTGCTGCAAGCAGCAGAAATATTGAACGAAGATAAAATAATGGAAATTGCCATCAATTCAATGCAGTTTCTAACCGAACATACATTAAACGAAAATTACCTGTCAATTATTGGTAATGAACAATGGTACAAAAAAGACGGCGAACGCTCCATGTTTGCTCAACAGCCCATTGATGCCATGGCCATGGTTTTAATGTTCCACCAGGCGTTTCATGTAACCAAAGACAAGGAATATCTGAACAAACTCTACACATCTTTTTTATGGTTTTTGGGTGAAAACGATCTTAGATTGAGTCTATATGACTTTGAAACCAAAGGTTGTTGTGATGGCTTTGAAAGTTATGGTGTAAACCGCAACCAGGGTGCTGAAAGTTCACTGGCGTATTTGATTTCTCATTTAACGGTTTTAAAAGCGTATGAGGAGTTTCATAAGAGTAATTAGATAGTGGGGAGT
>CAZAMT010000111.1:0-12183 GCA_964486145.1 uncultured Bacteroidales bacterium | reverse complement strand
TCCCAACCTCCTCCCCCATCAACTCCTCATCCCAAACCTCAAACTCCAAACTTCCTACTTCCTACTTCCTACTTCCTACTTCCTACTTCCTACCCTCCCTGTTTCTATCTTGTAAATACCCACTCATCCCCCTCTGACATATTTATATTTAAAAAATAACCATCTTCTTCAAAATGTTTTAAATCCTCCGGATTTTTTATTCTTTCCCTGATGATAAACCTTGTCATCATTCCTCTTGCCTTTTTCATGTAGATGGTAATGGTTTTGTATTCTCCCTTGTGCAAATCTTTAAATACCGGTTGAATAACACGAAAGTTATGATTCTTACCGACAGCTTTGAAGTATTCATTGGATGCCAGGTTAACAAGCGCATCGCTTTTGTTATCCTTTTTAATACTTTCAATGATTTTATTGCCCCAAAACCGATATAAATCCTTTTTCCCGTCCACACTCAGATGGGTTCCCATTTCTAATCGATAAGGTTGTATCAGGTCCAACGGCCTTAAAATTCCATGTAACCCGGAAAGGATACGAACATGTTCCTGGGCAAACAATACATCACCCTCCGATAAATGTCTGGCTTTTAAACCATTATAGACCTCTCCATTGAATGCAAATAACGACTGTATGGCATTTTCTTCGGTAAACGGCAATTGCCATTCCTTAAAGCGTTGATAATTCAATTCGGTAAGTTTCTGATTCATTGACATCAAAGCTGTAATCTGTTTTTTCGTAAGCCGCTGTAGCTTATGCATGATTCTTTTTGAATCTTCCAAAAACTGCGGTTGCGAATGTCGCTTTGTTATACTCTGGGGCTTAAAATTCAAGTTTTTTGCTGGTGAAAGTAAAACAATCATACTGTTTAATAATTTTTATAAAACAATCAACGTTTCAAAATAATTTTAGTTTAATCCCATTTATTAAACCTAATTTTTTAAATTTATTCGCACTAAAATACGCCTAAACCTTCAAATAATGCATGACCTATGGCTAAACATAAAGGAAAAATCCTTATTGTTGATGACAATGAGGGGATATTGAAATCCCTTAAATTTTCACTGAAATATGAATTTGAAGAAGTCGAAACAATTAAAAATCCAAATGTATTACCATCGTTACTGCGGAGTAAATCGTATGACGTTATTTTGCTTGATATGAATTTTTCAGCCGGAGTTAATACCGGGAACGAAGGATTGTACTGGCTTAAAGAAATCTTCAGGTACGACAAGGATGCCATTGTCATATTGATAACCGCTTATGGTGATGTAGAGTTAGCCGTAAAGGCAATTAAGATGGGAGCAACAGATTTTATCCAAAAACCCTGGGACGATGACAAACTACTGGCAACCCTAAAATCAGCTTTAAAGCTAAAACACACCAAACGAAAGTTTGTTGAAAAGGAATTATCCCAGACCAAATCAGGCCCTAAATTTCAGGAAAACATCAAAATTCTGGGCGAGTCTGAAAGCATTAAGGAAGTATTGTATATGGCTACAAAAGTTGCAAAAACCGATGCCTGTGTTCTGATTTTAGGCGAGAATGGCACAGGAAAAGAATTAATTGCCCGGGATATACATTGCAACTCCACTCGTACCAACAATACTTTTTTATCTGTTGACATTGCAGCTTTAAGTGAAAACCTGGTGGAAAGCGAATTGTTTGGTCACATGAAGGGAGCCTTCACCGATGCACATGAAGACCGCAAAGGAAGATTTGAAATGGCATCCGGAGGAACCCTGTTTCTTGATGAAATCGGTAATCTTTCCCTTGCTGCCCAAACCAAACTACTGACAGCTCTTCAAAACAGGAAAATTCATCCCATTGGCTCGAACCATTCTGTTGACATTGATATCCGGCTCATCTCGGCAACCAACAAGTCTCTGCGTCAAATGGTTAATAACCAGGAATTCCGTGAAGATTTACTGTTCAGGATAAATACCATTGAAATCAATATTCCACCTTTGCGTGATCGTGGGGATGATATCCTGCTCCTTTCCAATTACTTTCTTGATAAATTTGCCCGAAAATATGAGAAAAACAAACCGCGATTAGATAAAAAAGCACAAAATAAACTGCTGCTTTACCATTGGCCAGGAAATATCAGAGAATTACAACATACCATGGAAAAAGCAGTGATATTATCAGATTCGGAAATTCTTAATCCTTCAGATTTTGTATTTCATAATCAGGAACCAGAAGATGAAACCTTAGCTTCATCACTCAAACTACAAGATGTTGAACGAATAACCATTGAAAAAGCATTATCAAAAAACAAAGGAAACCTGAGTAACACGGCAAAAGAACTCGGAATAACCAGAAAAACACTGTATTCCAAGATAGAAAAATATGGTATATAAAAAATTTTATGTCTTTGTTATCCTTCGTGTCTTTTTCATTGTTGTCACAAGCATTGCATTGTCTTTTGTGATTATGAAAACATCATACATCTACACAGTCATCGGACTTGTTGTAATAATTATTTTACAAACTGTTGGACTTATAAACTATCTGAATAAAACCAACCGGTATCTTTCAGGATTTCTTTATTTTCTGAAAGAAAGTAATGCTTCCATATCAATGGAAGAAGATGAAAAATCACCGGTGAGCGACCTGCACGGCTATTTCAATGAAATAAAAAGCATTATCCGGAATGTCCGCATTGAGAAAGAAAACCAATATCTATATCTGCAGTACATCATTGAAAATGTGGGTGTAGGTTTGATTTCATTTGGTCACAACGGACAAATTGAACTCATCAACGAATCTGCCAAAACAATTCTGGAAACACCAGCATTAAACAATATTAACGATTTAAACAGAATTCAAAACGGTTTTGCTTCTTTTATATTAAATCTTAAGCCACAGCAACCGCAATTGTTTAAACTGAACCTTCAGCACGAAATCATTCACCTGTCGATGAAGGCCAGCAAAATAAAGATTGGTGAAAGAAACATTACCATTGTTACATTTCAGGATATCAAAAATGAACTGGATGACAATGAACTTGATTCATACCAGAAATTAATCAGGGTACTTACTCATGAAATCATGAATTCCGTAACACCGATAAATACCCTTACGAGGACCATTCGAAACTTCTATATGGGTGAAAACGGACTACGCAGTAAAAAGGAACTTGAACCGGATGTTATTAAAGAGACTGTTACCGGACTTGATCTCATTGAAGAAAGAGGAAACGGCCTGAAATCATTTGTTAGCAAGTATCGCAACCTTACCAGGCTTCCGCAACCGATATTTAAAAAAGTAAACATCCATTCCCTGCTACTAAATATGTTGAAACTTTTCGGGGATGATATTAAACAGAAAAAAATTCATGCAACTGTAAATGTCACGCCCGATGATTTGGCTATTTATGCTGATGAGAAACTTTTGGAACAAGTGTTTATAAATCTCATAAAAAATGCCATTTCTGCAATCCCGGATGATGGTTCTGGCAAACTGGAGCTTACAGCAAACAATGCAAATTCGCTTCAAACCGTCATAATTATTTCCGATAACGGGCATGGTATTTCAAAAGAAAACATAAATAATATCTTTACACCTTTTTTTACAACAAAAGAACATGGCTCGGGCATTGGCTTAAGCTTAGCCAGGCAAATCATGCGACTGCATAAGGGACATATCAGCGTTTATTCGGAAGTAGAAAAAGGTACAACATTTAAACTGGAGTTTTAGCATATGGCAGATACATACGTAACAATGATTGCAGAAGAAAGCAATCTTTCGCAAAAACAGGTTGCAAATACCATTCAATTGCTTGATGAAGGAGCAACCATACCCTTCATCAGTCGTTATAGAAAGGAACGCACTGACAGTCTTGACGAAGTTCAGATAACTGCTATCAGCGAACAGTTGAACAAACTGAGAGAAATTGACAGCCGGAAAAAAACCATCCTGAAAACAATTGAAGACCAGGGTAAACTCAGTGATGAACTGCGTCAGCAAATTGAATCCACATATTCATTGACGGAACTGGAAGACATCTACCTACCTTACAAACCCAAAAGAAAAACCAGGGCTTCCATTGCCCGTGAAAAGGGACTTGAACCGTTGGCGAAAATTATCATGCGACAGCAGGAATTGAACATTGAAAGCAAAGCCAACGATTTTTTAAATGAAGAAGTGAAGTCGGTTGAAGATGCATTGCAAGGTGCCAGGGACATCATTGCCGAGTGGATCAACGAAAACAAAAGATCCAGAAATAACATTCGAAATCTCTTTGGCCGGGAATCATTTATTTCATCAAAAGCTGTAAAAGGCAAAGAGGAAGATGCTGAGAAATACCGTGATTACTTTGATTTCTCTGAACCTTTGAAACGTTGTCCTTCACACCGGATTTTGGCCATGCGCCGCGGCGAAAATGAGGGTTTTTTAAAGGTTTCTATTGCTCCCGATGAAGAAAAAGCACTTAAAATCCTGGAAGATCAGTTTATCAAAGGATACTATGATGTATCGGAACAAGTGCAGACAGCCTTAAAAGATAGCTATAAGCGTTTGCTTGGGCCATCCATTGAAACTGAGTTTAAAAACAGTTCCAAGGAAAAAGCTGATGAAGAAGCCATTCATGTATTTGCCGAAAACTTACGCCAATTACTTCTGGCTCCGCCACTTGGACAGAAACGGGTTTTGGCGATAGACCCAGGATACCGCACCGGCTGCAAAGTTGTAAGCCTGGATGAACAAGGTAACATTTTGCATAACCAAACCATTTATCCCCATAAACCACAAAGCGAAACGAAACAGGCAGCCAAAAAACTGGTATCAGCCGCTGACATGTATAAGATTGAAGCTGTGGCCATCGGCAATGGCACAGCCAGCCGCGAAACAGAAGCATTCATTCGAAAACTGAAATTTAATCGTGATTTAAAAGTATTTGTTGTCAGTGAGGCCGGCGCTTCGGTTTATTCCGCTTCCAAAGTTGCAAGAGAAGAATTTCCGCAGTTTGATGTTACAGTAAGAGGGGCTGCTTCCATCGGCCGCCGGTTAATGGATCCCCTGGCGGAACTGGTAAAAATTGAACCCAAATCCATTGGTGTTGGACAGTACCAACACGATGTTGATCAGGGAAAACTTGCCCACAGCCTCGACCTCGTGGTTGAAAGTTGTGTGAACCAGGTTGGTGTGAACCTGAACACGGCCAGCAAACACCTGCTAACCTATATTTCCGGCTTAGGCCCTCAGTTAGCACAAAACATTGTGGATTACAGAAAATCAAATGGTCTGTTCTCCTCAAGAAAAGAACTCATGTCAGTTCCACGAATGGGCGCCAAAGCGTTTGAGCAAAGTGCCGGATTTTTGCGGATAAAAAATGCCGATAATCCGCTTGACGACAGTGCCGTTCACCCAGAAAGTTACCACATTGTTAAAAAAATGGCCTCTGACCTTCGTTGCAATATCCGTGATTTGTTGAAAGATGAAAATTTGAGGAAACAAATCGTTCTAACAAACTATGTAACAAAAGATACAGGCCTTCCAACCCTGAACGACATCATGCAGGAACTGGCAAAACCCGGCCGCGATCCCCGTTCAAACATCAAAGTATTTGAGTTCTCCAAAGATGTAAGAAAAATGGAGGATGTTCAACCCGGGATGATACTGCCCGGAATAGTTACCAATATAACTAATTTTGGAGCTTTTGTGGATATCGGGGTTAAACAGGATGGCCTGGTGCATATTTCTCAATTGGCAAACCGGTTTATCAGCAATCCCAATGACGTGGTTAAGCTGCACGAACATGTGGAGGTGAAAGTACTTGAGGTAGATATTGCCAGAAAACGGATCCAATTATCCATGAAAGACATATAAATAGCAATTATAGTACTACTGCAAATTTAGTCGAAGGATAAAGATTTGAAGTAATATTACCGTTAAGGATAGTGGCAGTAGCAGTTGGCCTCTATTATAAACTTTACGTATACGGCTCGGTGACACTGCCACTGCCACTTTTACGTTATCGAGGTTTTTCTTCATCATTTAAATTATCTTTCCACTTAAATTGTTGTAAAACCGCAATTTTATTGAATGAATAAATTTAGTAACTCAAGTTTCTTTGGATAGTAGTTGCAGATACAACCATTCAGGTGCTTTGATTATTCCAAACAACCACATCGCCCTGATTAACACCGACCTGCCTTGCCATCACATCGCATTTAACCATCAACAGAAAATAAATATTCTTATTTTTTTCTTTAATCAGTCCTTCCAGATTTCCCTGGCCTTTCGAAATGATTATATCAGCTTTATTATAAATTTCCATGAATTCGGGAGAACAAGCTGACAGAATGGTTGACGGGGCATCATAACCATTCGAAATTACGGTTGCTAATTGATCAATACCCACAAAATGAGCATCTTCCATGGTAATGTCATTCATTACATAACTGCCTCTTACTGCAAAATAAAGATTTGGATGGTTAATGGTTTCTATGAATAGTTTATCCGCAACAATTTCACCGGCATTATCTCCGAGATAGAGAACAGTTTTGGCATCGTTTAGCTCCTTAAATAAGGTTTCGGAATGATTGATGGATGGCTCTTTTTGCAACGCCTCGCTGAATGCAACCTGTGCATTGAATTCATTCGGAGGGCCAAAATCAATGATATTTCCTGCAAGTGCATACCGTAAAGCTGTGAATTTCGGATTATCAGATGCCTGAACAAGACGATTCAATTCGTCATACCGCTGCAATATCATTTCATTGTACTCCTTTTTTTCTTTGGCGTACAAATCGGTAATGCCACTAATTGATTTCACCAGACTGTTGAGGTACCTGCCCACTTCCGGAGAGGTAAAGGCTTCCGCCTTTTTATCGAGAATAATGTTTAATTCGGTACGAACTTCATTGGCCGGTATCTCTGAAAGGCCATGTTTGACAATCAGTCGCTCAGCTTGTTTTCTAAAACATGGAATACAATCAATATGCATAGCATGTATTAATGGTCACATTGATTGTTGCCCGTAACCAGGTTGTCTGCAAGATAATCATTTACCAGATCCTTTGCTGGTTTATTAGGGGCTCCTACCTGAGAACTAATCTTAAATTGATTCAGAAGGCTGATTGCCCTGTTTCCCATGCCTCCCGAAATGACATGCGTAACGCCTTGCTCTGCCAGCCATCCAGGCAAAATTCCGGGTTGATGCGGAGGAGGTGTGATGAACGTTTCACTCGCCACTTGATTTTCATTAATTTCGAAAATAGCAAACTCGTCACAATGACCAAAATGAGCACATAATGCCTTATTTTTGGTGGGTATCGCAATTTTTTGTTTCATTAATTTTATTTTAAATGATATACAATTCTATCCTCACTCGGATTCACAATAATCGAGCAAAAAAATACAACTATCCGGTTTTTATGAATTAACTGTTCGAAGCATTATTGCCTCTTCCACGGCCAAAGCCAAAACCTCTTCCCCCTCTGCCTCTGCCCTGCCCCGAAAACTTTCTTCTTCCGCGACCTAAACCGAATCCACTTTCAAAACCCGGTGCATCATTTCCTGAACAATATCCCAACTGTCTTCCTGTTCTGGACCCGTTGCCCATTGGTCCTGTTTTATCTCCTGCTGGCATAATTCTATGATTTTAATAATTCAACATAATACAATTTTATACAAAGTTAGAAAATATTATGAACATTTGTTCATTTAAACCCGGCTTTTTTAAAATGTTAGCGATTTCCCGGTAATTAACTGCTCATTATGAAATGCCTTGCTGAATGCGACCATTGCCGGAAGAGCAACACAATGTGACGGATAAACCAATGATACATTTTCCTTTTTGAGGTAATTGATGGTCTCCTTTGTCTGCAGGTTATTGCTTTTTAAGTGAAAGCCACCCATAACACCATAAATTTTATTTATTCCAATGGTTTTTTTTGCATGTTCCAGTGTATTTACCAATCCTGCATGACCACAACCGGTTATTACAAACAATCCTTCCGGAAGGACAATAACAATGCCGCTATCATCTGTAACGAAATCGGGATCACCGTTTTCGAAAACAAAAGAAGTAGATTGTGCTTCAAAAGTGGAATTTCTTGGAATTTCGCCAAGAAAATATACATTTTTCACCATTTCAACAGGTTCAACGGTAGCATGCAGGTTAAAATTCGATTGAAATTCACCTTCTGTTTGATTTAAACCTATATAGGAATGATCTGCTTTTCGATACCTGTTAACGAAACACCCGGGATGTAAAAATAACCTGCCTCCTGGCAGCCATTTAAACCCATCTCCATGATCGAAATGCCCATGACTCAGTACTTTTAAACTCACTTTTGAAAGGTCGTAGTTTAATAACTTTGCATTCTCAATGAACAAGGTGCTTTGCCCCGCGTCAAACAGTATTTGCTCATTTTCAATTTCGATAAGATAAGATAAGCCATGCTCTGCTTTTGTTCTTCCTCCTGCATGGTTATCTGTTAAAATGGTGATTCGCATACCAATTGCATTTTAAGCTGTAAAACAGGTAAAATTAATACGAAAAAATTTTAAATTAACGTATGTTCATTTAATTTTGTGTAAAAATAACCCGGTCATGAACGATCAACTTAAAACTAAATAAATAATGAAAACCTCTTTAAATTCATGGTATAAAGAAAAAGCAAAACTAAACATTGTTATTGATACCATCATGCTAATTTTGATGATGGCCGTTGCCGGTCTTGGCTTTTTAATAAAATTTGTGTTACTGCCTGGCTTTAAAACCAAAGCGATGTATGGGCAAAATATTGAATTAACGTTTTTAAATTTGGACAGGCATCAGTGGGGAAGCATCCATTTATTGTTAAGTATCATTCTTGTGTCGTTAATAATATTACATATAATTCTTCATTGGAATATGATTGTTTGTATTTATAAAAAATTATTTCCCAAACGCCCCGTGCGTGTTATTTTTAGTACCGGAATCATTTTCACTGGTATTTTTTTTGCAGTTTTACCCTTTCTCGTTGAACCCTCCCAACAAATCCTTGAACCAGGCTATCGTCAACGTCTTTCACAAAGCAACATTTCGGGAATTAACCATATGGAAACAACAGGACAGCCCATTGAGTTGCCAGCCAATCAGCAAACAGGAAAGAAAAACTCAGGCAATGGCGAAGCAGCAATTGCATCCCCCCCTAAAAAGTCACATGAAAAGAAACCAAAGTTGCGTAAAAATGAACATAAGGATTTTGAAGTTGATATTGACGGTAAAATGACACTTGACCAGGCTTGCGATAAATACAATGTTAGCATAGCTTCTGTTGCTGCTGAGATTGGAGTTCCGGTGAGTAAATCCGAATATCGCCTGGGATGGCTTCGTAAACGGTACCAGTTTCAAATGAACGATGTACGGGCTGTCATCGAATCATTAAGGGAAAAAGCAAATTCTTAAATGAACATTCATTCTCCCGAATCATTCTTCATTTTCTTTTCCTGGTATAACCGATGATGATAGGAACCTTCCTTCATCATGGTTTTTCCGCATTTCGGGCATTCGGAATCCCGGCAGGGTATGCCTCTCTTATGTGGAACGCGAATATCACAACGAACGCAAATACAGTACTCATTGGGTTTATTCAGAGGAATCATTTGCCAGATTTTCATTTAACTGAACAATATCATCAGAACTGCACTTTCGGCAATTTTTTATGGGTTTCATTGCAATCATAACTTCTTTACACCGATGACAGCGAAACCAGTAATCATCCGTAATGTAGCTGCCTCCCTGGATTAGAATAGCTTTTCCTTCCACAAATGCTTTTGCAATGTTTTTCCGGGCTTTATCATAGATCCGTGTAAATGTAGGGCGTGAAATATGCATTCTGCTCGCAGCTTCCTCCTGGGTGAGATCTTCGTAATCTGTAAGTCTGACTGATTCAAACTCTTCATACAACAACACCACGGGTTCCAAATCTTTCATCGGAATACCAAATGGTTTAAAACCTTCCATGGGCGGAGGCATCATTATTTTTCGAAACCTTCTTCTGTTTGGCATACCTGTTTATTTTCAATACAAATATAAGAAATATTAACGAACATATGTTCATTTTGATTTTTATCGCTTATCTTTATTGTTCAATTGATAAAAAAAATTAAAATCATATCATGGAGAAACACAAAAAAATTGTTGTTATCGGAGGCTCAGCCGCGGGGCCAAAAGCTGCGGCAAAGGCAAGAAGGATGGATGAATTTGCGGAGATTACAATCCTTCAGAAAGATGAAAACCTTTCCATGGCATCGTGCGGATATCCTTATTACGTTGGTGGATTTTTCGATAATCGTAACATGCTGTTAAGCACTCCTACAGGTGTGGTTCGCGATCCTAAATTTTACATGAATGCCAAAGGCATTGAAGCAAAAAACAATACAGAAGCCACCAGGATCAACCGGAAAGACAAAACCGTGGAATTCCGCGATATTACATCCGGCAACACCGGAACAATAGCCTACGACAAACTCATTCTGGCAACCGGTGCATCTCCTAAACTTCCACCTGTTGAAGGTGTTGAACTCAATGGCATTTCAACACTTCAGTCCATGCAGGATGCCGATTACCTGAGAAAAATCCGCGATGCTAAAACCATCCAAAAAGCAGTGGTTATCGGTGGCGGACTTATTGGAATAGAAACAACAGAAGCGCTGCATTTGGCAGGAATTGATATTACGGTAATCGAACTTCTTCCGCAATTGCTCGCCTTTCTTGATTACGACCTGGCCAAACTGGTCGAAAATTATGTAAAAACCAAAGCCAATGTGATAACCGGCAATGGGGTTGCCAAATTTGTGGGTGAAAACGGAAAATTAAAAGCCGTGAAACTGCAAAACGGTACGGAAATTCCATGTGAACTTGCTGTTATAGCCATTGGTGTAACACCAAATGCGAAACTGGCAAAAGATGCAGACATTGATGTAGGAAACCTCGGCGGAATCATGGTGAATAAATACATGCAAACATCTGATCCTGATATTTATGCAGCAGGTGACTGCATTGAAGTAAAAAATGTTATTACCAATAAAAATGTACTGGCTCCTTATGGTGATCTTGCCAATTTACAGGGACGTGTTGCAGGTGAAAATGCCGCTACCACAAATAATGTTACTTTTCCCGGCACGATTCAAACCGGAATATGTAAAGTATTTGATTACAATGTTGGAATTACAGGGCTTTCGGAATGCTGGGCAAATGAAAACGGAATGGATGTAACAACAGTCATCAATGCAAGTCCGGATAAACCCGGATTTATGCAAGGTAAACTATTGGTGTCAAAACTTGTGGTTGACACATCTACCGGAAAAATTCTTGGTGCCCAGTGCGTTGGACCCGGAGATGTTAGCAAACAAATTGCCATTTGGGCAACAGCAATAAAAGGTAATCTTACAGTTGAAGACATGGTGAATGCTGATTTTCCTTACGCTCCGCCATTTTCACTGGCCATTGACCACAGCATTGCATCAGCCCACATTATGCAAAATAAAATGAAAGGACGTTTTGATGGTATCTCAGTACTTGAACTTAAACAAAAGCTTGATAACAAAGATGACATGTTCCTGCTTGATGTAAGAGGTGCTGATGAATATGAAGTCGTGCGGCTTGGCATTGGAGAAACCCTTATTCCCATTGGCATGTTGCGAAAAAGGCTTGACGAATTACCGAAAGACAAAAACAAGGAAATCATCGCATTTTGCAAAATATCATTACGGGGTTATGAAGCATCAACAGTGTTAAAAGCTCATGGTTACACCAATGTTAAGATTCTGGAAGGAGGTATCATGGCATGGTATTATCCAAGGGAAAAATAGATGCATACCAATAATATCCCGGGTGATACACCGCTATATCATCGAATGCTTTTGTATAACGGGTACCCGGGATATTGATGGTTGGCATCAATAAAATTTGCTCCACCTTTTTGGGAATTTAGTTTGTTATATATGAATGTCCTGAAAAAAGAGATGAAGTAGCAGTCGGGTTGCTTATAAAATTTAATTGGTGATTCGTGTAGTTTTACATATCTTTAAAGGGGAAATATTTTTCTGAAAATTCTATAAACAGTGGATTGTAAATAATTTATGAACCAAGGATAACTTGCCCCGATTTATTGGGGAAGGACTGCCTGCCCCGATATTTTTTCGGGGAGTTCAACGAAGTTAATTAATAAGGCTATGTTTAATGCAACA